>NZ_BAAAUG010000121.1:0-38086 GCF_039533825.1 Streptomyces rectiviolaceus | reverse complement strand
GCTGGGCGCGGGGCTCGCCGGGGCGGTGCGTGCCGGGCTTGCGCGTGCCGGGCCGCAGGACGGTGACGCTGCGGTACTGCTCGTGCCCGTGCCGTCGGCTCCCGGGGCCGTGCGGGCGCGTGGGCACGATCCCGTGCGGCGGATCGCGCTGGCCGCCGCGGGTGAGCTGCGGCGGGGCGGGACGCGGGCCCGGGTGCTCTGCGTGCTGCGCCAGCGGCGTGCCGTGGCCGACCAGGCGGGGCTCAACTCCCGGCAGCGGCAGGCGAATCTGCGGGGCGCTCTGGAGGTGACCGCGGGTGGCGGGCGGCTCGTTGCCGATGGCGGCCGGGTCGTGATCGTGGACGACCTGATGACCACGGGCGCGTCATTGGCGGAGGCGGCCCGCGCAATACGTGACGTACACACGGAAAGTAAAGGGCGAGGCGCGGTGGTAACAGCCCGTGAAATTACGTGCGAGAACAGGATCACCGCAGCTGTTGTCGCCTCCTCACCGGATTCCTTCGCAATAAACCGGAACTGACTGGGAACTTGCATCGTTGCAGGTAGTGAGAGGGCCAATACACCTGAATGGAGGTATGCGGCGGTAGAGGGTGACGACATCCGTCCGAGCGAGATATGTTCGGTTGTGAGGAATGGCGGACGCCGTCCCTCGCATATCGGAATGCCGGTCGCAGGGTTTTCTGCAATCACCCGGGCCGGTCGGGGTGGAGATCTTGTTCGCGGGGGAGGAGGAGGTGGAAGTCACCGAGTCCGAGGCTCCGGGAGTCACCGGGGTCTGGTGCAAAAGGGAGATGCTCCGCCGTCGAAGCGGGGCGATCCGGGAACGGAGTTCTGCGTGGACATCGTCGTCAAGGGCCGCAAGACCGAAGTGCCCGAGCGGTTCCGCAAGCACGTGGCCGAGAAGCTGAACCTGGAGAAGATCCAGAAGCTCGACGCCAAGGTGATCAGCCTGGACGTCGAGGTGTCCAAGGAGGCCAACCCGCGTCAGGCCGACCGTTCCGACCGCGTGGAGATCACGCTCCGCGGGCGCGGACCCGTGATCCGCGCGGAGGCCTCGGCGACTGACCCGTACGCGGCGCTCGACCTCGCCACGGCCAAGCTGGACGCACGGCTGCGCAAGCAGCACGAGAAGCGCCACAACCGGCGCGGCAACGGCAGGCTCTCCGCCGCCGAAGTGGCCGAGCGGGTGCCGGACGCGGCGTACCTCAACGGAGACGGCACCGTCGCACGTGAGGAAGAGCCGGACGGCGTGCCCGTCAAGAGGATCGGCTCACTGGAGATCCAGGGCGAAGGCCCGCTCGTGGTCCGCGAGAAGAGCCACGTGGCGGCCCCGATGTCGCTGGACCAGGCGCTCTACGAGATGGAACTCGTCGGGCACGACTTCTACTTGTTCGTCGACTCGGAGTCGAAGGAACCGAGCGTCGTCTACCGCCGCCACGCCTACGACTACGGCGTCATCCGCCTCAACACCGACCCCATGGTCGCGCAGCCCGAGCTGGGCGGCGGTGGCGGTGCGCTCGGTGGCTGACCTCGGTCGGACGAAGGGCTGAAAACGGTGCCCCTGGAGCGCGTGTGCGCCCCCAGGGGCACCATCGTGCGACCCCTGCGCGCACCGCGCGGCCGTCCGGGCATGAAATCATGGGCGGAGCCGGCCAACCGGTGTGCTGCTGCCTCGGGTTGGCGGCAGCCAACGCACAAGGGCCATGGCCTTCAGGGGGAGGAACGATGGCGGACAGCTTCGGACCGATGCGGGATGCGGGTGCCGACGACGGCATCGGCACCGGCACGGACGCGGGCGCACCGCGCAAGGAGCCCATCAGGGTCCTTGTGGTGGACGACCACGCGCTTTTCCGCCGGGGCCTGGAGATCGTCCTCGCCGCCGAGGAGGACATCCAGGTGGTCGGGGAGGCGGGCGACGGCGCCGAGGCGGTGGACAAGGCCGCTGACCTGCTGCCGGACATCGTCCTCATGGACGTACGCATGCCCAAGCGCGGCGGCATCGAGGCGTGCACCTCCATCAAGGAGGTCGCACCCAGCGCCAAGATCATCATGCTGACGATCAGCGACGAGGAGGCCGACCTCTACGACGCGATCAAGGCAGGTGCCACGGGTTATCTCCTCAAGGAGATCTCCACGGACGAGGTGGCCACGGCGATTCGCGCGGTGGCCGACGGGCAGTCGCAGATCAGCCCGTCCATGGCGTCGAAACTGCTCACCGAGTTCAAGTCGATGATCCAGCGCACCGACGAGCGCAGGCTGGTGCCCGCGCCGCGACTGACCGAGCGCGAACTGGAAGTGCTGAAGCTGGTGGCCACGGGCATGAACAACCGCGACATCGCGAAGGAGTTGTTCATTTCCGAGAACACCGTGAAGAACCACGTGCGCAACATCCTGGAGAAGCTGCAGCTGCACTCCAGGATGGAGGCGGTGGTGTACGCGATGCGGGAGAAGATCCTCGAGATCAGGTGAGGCCCGAGCCCGCGGCCAGGGCTCAGCCCAGGCCTCAGCCCAGGGCGCGGACCAGATCGGCGGTCAGCTCGGGACGGTTCACCCGCTCCACCCGTACGGAGTCGCAGTTCACCCAGGACGCCGCTTCACGCAGCGCCTGCGCCACCGCGGGCACGGACTTGGGACTGTCGAGGGACACCTGCTTGGCGACCAGCGTGCTGCCCTCACGGGCGGGGTCCACGCGGCCGACCAGGTGGCCCCCGGCCAGGACCGGCATCGCGAAGTAGCCGTGGATTCGCTTCGGCTTGGGGACGTACGCCTCCAGGCGGTGGGTGAAGCCGAAGATCCGTTCCGTGCGGGCCCGCTCCCAGATCAGGGAGTCGAAGGGCGACAGGAGCGTCGTGCGGTGGCGGCCGCGCGGGGCCGTCGCCAGGGCCTCGGGGTCGGCCCAGGCGGGCTTGTCCCAGCCCTCCACCGTCACCGGGACCAGGCCCGAGTCCGCGACCACCGCGTCGAACTGCTCGCCCTTGAGGCGGTGGTAGTCCGCGATGTCCGCGCGCGTGCCGACGCCGAGCGACTGTCCTGCCAGCCGGACCAGGCGGCGCAGGCACTCCGCGTCGTCCAGGTCGTCATGGAGCAGCGGGTCCGGGATCGCGCGCTCCGCGAGGTCGTACACCCGCTTCCAGCTGCGGCGCTCCGTGCAGACCACTTCGCCGTACATCAGCGCGCGCTCGACGGCGACCTTGGCGTCCGACCAGTCCCACCACTCGCCCTTGTTCTTCGCGCCGCCCAACTCCGTGGCGGTGAGCGGTCCTTCGACGGTGAGCTGCTTGATGACCGTGTCGTACGCCCCGTCCGGCAGGTCGTGGTGCCATTGCGGGCGGGTGCGGTACGCGCGGCGGCGGAAGGCGAAGTGCGGCCACTCCTCGATGGGCAGGATGCAGGCGGCGTGCGACCAGTACTCGAAGGCGCGCGGCCGGGCCGGGCCGGAGCCCGATGCCCCGTCCCAGTACGCCGCCTCGATCCTGTCGCGGCCCACGGCACCGAGGCGGGCGTACGGAATGAGCTCGTGGGAGCGGGCGAGGACCGAGATCGTGTCGAGCTGGACCGCGCCGAGATGCCGCAGCACGCCCCGCACACCGGACCTGCGGTCCGGGGCGCCCAGGAATCCCTGGGCGCGGAGCGCGATGCGGCGGGCCTCGTCGGCGGAGAGATCGGTGGCGGGGCTCGGCAGGCTCGTCATGCCGGAAACGATAGGGGGCGGCACTGACAACACCCGTGGCCTGCGCCGTTGGGGGAGACCTCAGTCCGTGACCGAGTCCCTGGCGGGCAGGTACGGCCGGCTCGACGCCAGGCCGAGGTCGCTCGGGAGCAGGGCTCCCACCCAGCAGTCACGGAGCGTGGACTTGTTGAGCAGGGCGCCACGCAGGGTGCCCTCGAAGGTGAAGCCCGTCTTCTCCACCACCGCGCGCGATGCCGTGTTGCCGACCTCGGCGCGCCACTCAAGGCGGGTGCAGCCCAGGTCGGTGAAGGCCCACCTGGCCAGGGCGAGGACGATCTCCGTCATGTAGCCGCTGCCCCGGTGCTCCTTCGCCGTCCAGAAGCCGACCTCCCAGGCGCCCGACCGCGGGTGGTGCAGACTGGCGGCGGCGATCAGGGGGCCGCCGCTCCGGGGACGTACGGCGAAGGTGTACTCCGTGTCGTAGCGCCAGCCGTCCGGCACCATGCGGGTGATGAAGCCCTCCGCGTCCGTGCGCGCGTACGGCGAGGGGATCGTGGTCCAGCGCTGGATGTCGGCGTCCTGGCAGGCTTCGTACGTCTCGTCCGTGTCGGCGGCCGTGAAGGTGCGCAGTGTCAGGCGTTCGGTGGTGAGGGTGACGGGCTCCATCCGGTGATTCTGCGGGGGTGAGGGACCGGAGACCAGTGCTTTTCGCCGAGCTTTCACCGGCATTTCGCCGAGCGCTGATCGGCACAACCCGGCACCTTCCAGGCCCCCCGCCCGTTGACGTATCGGCAGACCTCCCGGCGCGGCCCGCTCCTCGCTTACGATGGCCGTTGCCCTATGAGTAAACCGACCATGCCAGGCCCGACCGGCAAGGAGACCAACCCTCGTGTCCGTCCTCTCGAAGATCATGCGTGCAGGCGAAGGCAAGATCCTGCGCAAGCTGCACCGCATCGCGGACCAGGTCAACTCCATCGAAGAGGACTTTGTCAGCCTCTCCGACGCCGAGCTGCGCGCGCTGACCGAGGAGTACAAGGAGCGTTACGCCGACGGCGAGACCCTTGACGACCTCCTCCCCGAAGCCTTTGCCACGGTGCGCGAGGCCGCCAAGCGCGTCCTCGGCCAGCGGCACTACGACGTCCAGATGATGGGCGGCGCCGCGCTGCACCTCGGATATGTGGCCGAGATGAAGACCGGTGAGGGCAAGACGCTCGTCGGCACCCTTCCCGCGTACCTCAACGCCCTGTCGGGCAAGGGCGTGCACCTGATCACGGTCAACGACTATCTGGCCGAGCGCGACTCCGAGATGATGGGCCGCGTCCACAAGTTCCTGGGCCTGTCCGTCGGCTGCATCATCGCCAACATGACGCCGGCCCAGCGCCGCGAGCAGTACGCCAGCGACATCACGTACGGCACGAACAACGAATTCGGATTCGACTACCTGCGCGACAACATGGCGTGGTCGAAGGAAGAACTGGTGCAGCGCGGCCACAACTTCGCGATCGTCGACGAGGTCGACTCGATCCTGGTGGACGAGGCCCGTACGCCGCTGATCATCTCCGGTCCCGCCGACCAGGCCACCAAGTGGTACGGCGACTTCGCCAAGTTGGTCACCCGCCTCACCAAGGGCGAGCCCGGCAACCAGCTGAAGGGCATCGAGGAGACCGGGGACTACGAGGTCGACGAGAAGAAGCGCACCGTCGCCATCCACGAGTCCGGTGTCGCCAAGGTCGAGGACTGGCTGGGCATCGACAACCTGTACGAGTCGGTGAACACCCCGCTCGTGGGTTACCTCAACAACGCCATCAAGGCCAAGGAACTCTTCAAGAAGGACAAGGACTACGTCGTCATCGACGGCGAAGTCATGATCGTCGACGAGCACACCGGCCGTATCCTCGCCGGCCGCCGCTACAACGAGGGCATGCACCAGGCGATCGAGGCGAAGGAAGGGGTGGACATCAAGGACGAGAACCAGACCTTGGCCACGATCACCCTCCAGAACTTCTTCCGGCTCTACAAGCGCCATGACCACGAGGGCAAGGAAGTCTCAGGCCTCTGCGGCATGACCGGTACGGCCATGACCGAAGCCGCCGAGTTCCACCAGATCTACAAGCTGGGCGTCGTGCCGATCCCGACGAACCGGCCCATGGTCCGCGCCGACCAGTCGGACCTGATCTACCGCACCGAGGTCGCGAAGTTCGCCGCGGTGGTCGACGACATCGCCGAGAAGCACGACCGCGGCCAGCCGATCCTGGTCGGCACGACCTCCGTGGAGAAGTCGGAGTACCTCTCCCAGCAGCTCTCCAAGCGCGGCGTCCAGCACGAAGTGCTGAACGCGAAGCAGCACGACCGTGAGGCGCCGATCATCGCCCAGGCCGGCCGCAAGGGCGCCGTCACCGTCGCCACGAACATGGCCGGACGAGGCACCGACATCAAGCTCGGCGGCAACCCCGACGACCTCGCCGAGGCGGAGCTGCGCCAGCGCGGCCTCGACCCCGTCGAGCACGTCGAGGAGTGGGCGGCCGCGCTGCCCGCCGCCATGGAGAAGGCCGAGCGGGCCGTCAAGACGGAGTTCGAGGAGGTCGTGGACCTCGGCGGGCTCTACGTGCTCGGCACGGAGCGGCACGAGTCGCGCCGCATCGACAACCAGCTGCGTGGCCGTTCCGGCCGTCAGGGCGACCCGGGCGAGTCCCGCTTCTACCTCTCGCTGGGCGACGACCTGATGCGCCTCTTCAAGGCGCAGATGGTCGAGCGCGTGATGGCCATGGCGAACGTCCCGGACGACGTGCCGATCGAGAACAAGATGGTGACGCGCGCGATCGCGTCCGCCCAGTCGCAGGTCGAGCAGCAGAACTTCGAGACGCGCAAGAACGTCCTGAAGTACGACGAGGTCCTCAACCGCCAGCGCGAGGTCATCTACGGCGAGCGTCGCCGCGTCCTGGAGGGCGAGAACCTCCAGGACCAGGTCACGCACTTCATGGACGACACGATCGAGGCGTACATCGCGGCGGAGACCGCGGAGGGCTTCGCCGAGGAGTGGGACCTGGACCGGCTGTGGGGCGCCTTCAAGCAGCTCTACCCGGTGAAGGTCACCATCGAGGAGCTGGAGGAGGACGCGGGTGACCGCGCGGGTCTGACCGCCGAGTTCATCTCCGAGGCCATCAAGGACGACATCCACCAGCAGTACGAGACGCGTGAGGAGCAGCTCGGCTCCGAGATCATGCGTGAGCTCGAGCGGCGGGTCGTTCTCTCGGTGCTCGACCGCAAGTGGCGCGAGCACCTCTACGAGATGGACTACCTCCAGGAGGGCATCGGCCTCCGTGCCATGGCGCAGAAGGACCCGCTGGTCGAGTACCAGCGCGAGGGCTTCGACATGTTCAACGCCATGATGGACGGCATCAAGGAAGAGTCCGTCGGCTACCTGTTCAACCTGGAGGTCCAGGTCGAGCAGCAGGTCGAGGAGGTTCCGGTGTCGGACGCGGCAGAGGGCGGCACTTCCCTGGACAAGAAGGACGCCGTTCCCGCCGGTGGCGGGCGTCCCGAGATCCGCGCCAAGGGGCTCGACGCCCCGCAGCGGCCCGACCGTCTCCACTTCCAGGCGCCGAACGCCGAGGGTGGGGTCGACGAGGGGGACTTCGAGACCGAGGACGCGGGTGTGCGGTCCGAGTCGGACGGGATGACGCGTGCTGAGCGGCGTAAGGCTCAGAAGGGTGGGCGTCGCCGTAAGAAGTGACGTGATGTGACGTTGTTGTGTGAGGGGCCGGGCGCCGTGGGTGCCCGGCCCCTCACGTTGTCATGGGGGTGGAGCGCCTACCTCTACCGCCGTGCAGCGCCATCGCTGGTCCTCGCCCAGGTGCAGCCGGAACGCCAGGGCCCTGAGGGCCGGGCCCGTGCCGATCCTCGCGAAGACCTCGTAGACCCCGGGGCGGGGTTCGTAGTGGCCGATCCGGTGGATCGTGGGGCGTCGGCCGTTCACGTTGAGGGGGGCGAGTTCGGCGAGGCGGGTCAGGTCGTCGAAGGCGGTGTGGGCGATGTGGCGGGCCGCCCAGTGGACCGGCTTCTGGCCGCTGAGGACCAGGAGCAGGCGTTCGGTGAAGAGCTCTGTGGGGTGCGGTGGGGGCTGGGGCGGGGTCCTGAGGGGGCGTGTCGGTGGGCGGGCTGCCGTTGTGGCCGCGGGGCGGCGGGGGTCTGTGCGGCGGTGGTCTGTGCGGCCCGGTGGGCGGGTGGGTACCGGGCGGGGGCGGGGCCTGGTCATTACCTTGTGCATGCCGTGTCGCCTCCGGCTTCGCTGTCCCGGGTCCTGGGGTACTGGGGTACTGGGGTACAGGTACCGGGGAGTAACTTCTGTCGGAGATCTTGTACGGGGGCGGTGGCGGGGGTCGCAAGGGGCCGCGGGGTGTGGGGGCGGGGGGTGGCGGAGTCACCTATCTGGGTGGCCGGGGGTGCCGTGTTCCTTGGGGGCGTTGGGGTGGGCCGGGTGAAGGGTGGGCGTTGCGGGTGACGTGGGGGGTGGGTGTGGGGCGCAGCTCGAAGGGGGACGCCCGCACGTATTCTGGGGCCTGTTCTGGGGCTTCAGGTGCCTTCAGAATCTGAGCTTCCGACTGTGAAAGCGGGCCGTCATGCGTGTCTACGTTCCCCTGACCCTGAGGCGTCTCGCCGAGGCGTATGAGGCGGGCGAGCTGGGGCTTGGGCCGGGGTCGGAGCAGGGGTCGCTGATCGCTTATGCCGTGACTCCTGCGTTGCGGGAGTGGTACGTCTCGGACGACATCGAGGAGCTGGAGTACGCCGCCCTGAACCGGGCCGCGGCTGCTTCGCTGCGGTTGATCGCCGGTGATGCGGGGGTGGCTCGGCGGCGGGTCGTGCTGGCTGCGGATGTGCCGGATGGGGGGCTTGAGCTGGAGCCGGATGCGGCTGGTGCTGGTGCTGGTGCTGGTGCTGGGCTCGGTGAGGTTCGGGTCGCCGGGGTGTTGGGGCTGAAGAAGGTTGCCGCCGTGCATGTGGACGCGGAGGACGCGGAGGGGGATGTTGCTGCGGGGGTGGATGCTCTGGGGGCTGCGGATCAGGGGGACGATGATGCGCGGTTCATCGTGGACGGGGTCGAGGACCATGAGCTGCTGTGGTTCGCCACGCAGGAGATTCCTGGGCTGATCGGCTGAGGGGGCCCTGCGGGGCTTGGGCGGGCCGCGGGCCGCGGGGCTGGTCTGTCTGTGGGGGCGGGGCCGCACCGGTATGTCCGTCCTCGCTATCGTCCGGTGGCCGCGGGGCTACTTCGGTCCCGGAGCGACAGGAACCGTGCTCCGGGCGGACATACCGGCACGTCCCCTCGGGTGCGCTGCCGACTGCGGGTACGTGGGGCTGCGGCTCGGTTCGGTGCTTTGGGTCTGGTCTGCAGGCTCTCGGTCGTGGTCTTTCGATCGGGCGTGGTGAGGCCTTGGTGGGCGCGGGTACCGTTTGGCTATGGGGAAGCTGCAGCGCGGGGCGCACATCGTGTGGGACTGGAACGGGACGCTCCTGCATGACATTCATGCCGTCATCGATTCGACCAACGCCTCGTTCGCGGAGATCGGGCTCGAGCCGATCACGCTCGAGCGGTATCGCGATCTGTATTGCGTGCCTGTCCCGCTCTTTTACGAGCGGCTGATGGGGCGGTTGCCCACGGATGCCGAGTGGCAGGTCATGGACGCCGTTTTCCATAAGCACTACTGGGCGCGGGCCGCGGCTTGCGGGCTTGCCGATGGGGCCGCTGAGTTGCTCGCCGAGCGGCGGGCAGCGGGGCGTACGCAGTCGTTGCTCTCGCTCGCGCCGCACGAGCACCTCGTGCCGATCGTGCGGCGGCACGGGATCGAGGAGCACTTCGTGCGCATCGACGGGCGCATGGACACCTCGCACGCCGGCAAGGCCGAGCGGATGGTGCGGCATCTGGCGGCTCTGGAAGGGGTTGCGGGTGCTGAGCGTGTTGTTGTTATTGGGGACGCTGTTGATGATGCGGTCGCCGCGGCGCATGTGGGGGCGCAGGCCGTGCTTTATACCGGGGGGTCGCACAGCAGGGCCAGTCTGGAAGCTGTTGGGGTCGGGGTTCCTGTGGTCGACAGTCTTGGCGAGGCCGTGGAGGTGGCCGAGCGGCTGGCCGCTTAGCTGAAGCGGCTTACCGTGTGCTGCCGGGTGCGTACGCTGGGTGGGATGGTTCCGGTGCGGGCGTAGCGGGGGCGATATGGGGTTCGGCTTCGGGCAGCGCAGGAGTGGTCGGTTACCCGCTGAGATCACCAGCTTCGTGGGGCGCGGTGAGGATGTCGCCGCCTTGGGGCGCGCGTTTGGGCAGTCCCGCTTGGTGACCGTCGTAGGGCCTGGGGGTGTCGGCAAGACCCGGGTGGCGCTGCGGGTGGCCGCGGAGGCCGCCGAGCGGTTTCCCGACGGGGTCTGGCTCGCCGAGCTGTCCGCGCTGCGGGATCCGGAGTTGCTGCCGGGGACCTTGGCCACTGTGCTCGGACTGCCCGAGCAGACCGGCGTGCAGCCGCTTGACGCTGTGGTGGATTTCTTGCAGCAGCGGCGGGCGCTGATCGTTCTTGATACGTGTGAGCATCTGGTCGACGCCTGCGCCATGCTCGCCGACGTGCTGCTCAGGGAGGCGCCGGGGATCAGTGTCCTCGCCACCAGCAGGCAGCCGCTCGATGTGCCGGGCGAGAGCTGCTGGCCCCTGCAGCCGTTGGGCGGGGCCGAGGCCGTGGAGCTGTTCGTGCAGCGGGCCGGTGCCGTGGTGCCGGGGTTCGCCGTGAGCGAGGGCAATCGGGAGCTGCTGGGCTCGCTGGTGCGCCGGCTCGACGGCATTCCGCTCGCGCTCGAGCTTGCCGCCGTGCGGTTGCGTGCGGTGCCTCTGGAGCAGCTCGCCGCGCGGCTCGACGCCCGTTTCCGGGTGCTCACCGGCGGGCGGCGGACCGCGCTCACGCGGCACCAGACGCTGCGTACGGCGATCGACTGGTCCTACGAGCTGTGCACGGAGCCCGAGCGCGTGGTGTGGGCCAGGCTCTCGGTGTTCGCGGGGACCTTCGACCTCGCGGCCGCCGATCAGGTCTGTGCGGGCGGTGACGCGTTGCCCGCCTGCGAGGTCATCGAGCATCTGATCGGGCTCGTGGACAAGTCGGTGGTGCAGCGGGGGACAGGGGACACCTACCGGCTGCTCGACACCATCAGGGAGTACGGCGCCGAGCGGCTCGCGGCGGAGGGCGGCACGGACGAGGCGCGGCAGCGGCACTTCACGTACTACGGGGAGCTGGGGCGGCGCTTCGAGGAGCGGTTCCTGAGCGCGGAGCAGGTGGCGTTGCACGCGGCGGCGCGGGATGCCGAGCACGATGTGCGGGCCGCGCTGGAGTACGCGTACGGGACACCGGGCCTGGAGCGCGACGGGCTGCTGCTCGCGACCCGGCTCTGGCCGCACTGGCGGGCCGTGGGGGCCATGTCCGAGGGGGAGTACTGGATCGACAAGGGGCTGCGGGCTGCGCCCGACGACACCTCGGAGCGGGCGGCGGGGCTGCACCGGACCGGTGAGTTCTGCCTGTGGCTGGGTGATCCCGGGGCCGCATTGGGGCGGCTCACCGAGGCGGTCGGAGTCGCGCGGCGCGTCGGGGACGAGGACGTCGCGGAGATGGCCGAGGCGGAACTGGCGGGCACCCGGACCATTCTGGCGGCGAGTACGGGATCAGGTGACCCGGCCGAGGCCCTGGCGGCGATGGAGCGGGCCAGGGTGCGGCTCGTCGAGATCGGTGACCCGGCGCGTGCGGCGCTGCTCTGCCATGAGGAGGCGGCCGTCAGGGCCGCGCTCGGGGATCCCGCGTACGCCCTCGAACTGTGCGACGAGGCGTTGGCGCATCTCGCGCACTTCGAGGGCGAGCGGTATCTGCGCGGCGCGACGCTCATGGTGAAGGGCGTCTCCCTCTGGTTGGCGGGGCGCGGCAAGGAGAGCGCGCAGACGCTGCGGCAGGCGCTGGACTCCGTCGCGCGGATCGGCGAGGCGCTGGCCGCGAGGCTGTGCTGTGCGGGCCTCTCCTGGGCGGCGGCCCAGGAGGAGCGGTGGATCAGGGCCGCCTGGCTCCTCGGTTACGTGGAGGCGGCGCGGAGCCGGACCGGGGACACGTTCGGGATGTTCCCGACGCTGCGGGGGCTGCACGCGGGGGTGCGCGAGCAGGTCGCGGATGCGCTGGGCGAGCAGGCCTTCGCCCGGTGGTACGGGGAGGGTGAGCGGCTGTCCATGCGGGAGGCGGTGGCTGCGGCGCAGGCCGACGCGGACCGGCCGAGTGCGGTGCCGCCGCCGCGGGGTGCGGGCGGGGGTGCCGGTGGGGCTGCCGGGCTCGATGTGCTGACGCGGCGGGAGCGGGAGGTGGCCGCGTTGGTCGCCCAGGGGCTTTCCAACCGGGAGATCGCTGAGCGGCTGGTGATTTCCAAGCGGACCGCCGATGCGCACGTGGAGCACATTCTGGCGAAGCTGGGGGTTTCCTCCCGGACGGAGATCGCTTCGGTCGCCGGGCAGGGGCCCTCGGGTGCCTGACGTGCGGCGCCGTCTCCCGCAGCCGCTGCCGCAGCCGCGAACGCAGCCGTAAGCGCACCGTGCCTGCCCTCGCCGACGAGGGCAGGCACCATGTGTGCCCGGAGCGCCGTTTGCACGACAGATGTGGGGGAGCTGACCATTCACTGCCCAGCGCTCCGCCCGCCCGGTCCGACCGGAAAGCGGCACGGGCAACAGCCTGACGGCTCAAACGGGCGCACTGCATCGGTACGGGCCCGGAGCCGTATACGCATTTCCGGCGCCCCGGCTTGATCGGTATACGTACCGGCCCTGCGTCACGTCACGGGCGCCTTCGCCCGCAGCACCGTCAGGAACTCCCTCATCCAGCCCGAGTGGTCCGGCCAGGCGCGGGCCGAGACAAGCGTGCCGTCGACCACGACCTCCGCGTCCTTGAACGTCGCGCCCGCCGTCTGCATGTCCAGCTCCAGGGCCGGGTACGCCGTGACCCTGCGGCCGCTCAGGCCGCCGATCGCCGCCGTCAGGAGCGGGCCGTGGCAGATCTGCGCGACCGGCTTGTCCGAGTCGAAGAAGGACTTGAGGATCTTGCGGAGCTCGGGGTCGTTGCGCAGATACTCCGGGGCCCGGCCGCCCGGGATCACCAGGGCCACGTACTGGCCGGGGTCCACCTCGGAGAAGGCCAGGTCCGCGGGCCAGGTGTAGCCCGGCTTCTCCGTGTACGTGTCGAAGCCCGGCTCGAAGTCGTGCACCACGAACTGCAGCTTCTTGCGGGCGGGGGCGGCGATGTGTACGTCGTACCCCTCCTCGCGCAGCCGCTGGAAGGGGTACAGGACCTCCAGGGACTCCGCCGCGTCGCCGGTCACTATCAGGATCTTGGCTGCCATCGGTGCTCGCTCCCCAATCGTGGGCGGACCGTCGTCCGTGGACCGGGTCCGTCCGTCGCGCGCTGTCCGTCCGTCCCGCTCAACGTGCATCCGCCCGTCCGGTTTGCCAAGAGGGCCCACCGGTCCGGAGAGAGCGCCCATCACCGACAGATGGCGCGAAAGTCTCTGTGCAGAGTGTCAAAGTTCCACCCCTGCTTTTGTACACATACGGCTCATGACGGCTCCCGGGTGGAGGGCGATAGCCTTGACCCGTGATCAGCGCGATATCCCGCGGGGGCGTGTACGCCCCCGCCCTGCGCCCGGGGAACACGGAGGACATCCGTGCCCGGGGCGTCGCTGACGCTTCTTCGCGGTGCGGCCAGCCAGATCATCCCAGCCATCGGTCAGCGAAACCGCTGAAAATGGCGGATAACCGCCCGCTCATCTCTCACCGCGGCATAACGTCGACTTCGACCGGAGACCCCGCGTCGCGGCGTTACGTCGGATCACTTCCTTCTACGTCACGCAACGGCGCGCGACAGGAGTCAGAGGACAATGCAGACCAAGCTGGACGAAGCCAAAGCCGAGCTGCTCACACGGGCGGCCCGGGTAGCTGAGAACAGCCCGGTCGGGGGGCGCCTACCGAATGGGGCTCCGACCGGGTCGAAGGGCGACGAGGCCACGACCGACCAGGACACGGCCCTCGCGTTCCTCCAGCGCTACTACCTGCACACCGCCCCGGAGGACCTTGCCGACCGTGACCCGGTCGACGTCTTCGGAGCAGCCTTCTCGCACTACCGTCTTGCCGAGAACCGCCCGCAGGGCACGGCCAACGTCCGTGTGCACACCCCGACCGTCGAGGAGAACGGCTGGACGTGCAGCCACTCCGTCGTCGAGGTGGTCACCGACGACATGCCTTTCCTGGTCGATTCGGTCACCAATGAGCTTTCGCGGCAGGGTCGCGGCATCCATGTCGTCATCCACCCCCAGGTCGTCGTACGACGTGACCTGACAGGCAAGCTGCTCGAAGTCCTCACCGACCCCGGTACCGAGCGTCCGCACGACGCGGTCACCGAGTCCTGGATCCACGTCGAGATGGACCGCGAGACCGACCGCGCGGACCTGAAGCAGATCACCGCCGATCTGCTCCGGATCCTCTCCGACGTACGCGAGACGGTCGAGGACTGGGAGAAGATGCGCGACGCCGCGCTGCGCATCGCCGATGAGCTTCCCACCGAGCCGACCGCCGACGATCTGCGCGACCAGGAGGTCGAGGAGGCCCGCGAGCTCCTTCGCTGGCTCGCCGACAACCACTTCACCTTCCTCGGCTTCCGTGAGTACGACCTGACGGAGGACGACTCGCTCGCCGCCGTGCCCGGCACCGGCCTCGGCATCCTGCGCGCCGACCCGAAGCACGAGGGCGAGGAGGACCATCCGGTCAGTCCCTCCTTCAGCCGGCTGCCCGCGGACGCGCGCGCGAAGGCCCGCGAGCACAAGCTGCTCGTGCTGACCAAGGCCAACAGCCGCGCCACCGTGCACCGGCCGAGCTACCTCGACTACGTCGGCGTGAAGAAGTTCGACGCCGAGGGCAGTGTCGTCGGCGAGCGCCGCTTCCTCGGGCTCTTCTCGTCCGCCGCGTACACCGAGTCCGTGCGCCGTGTGCCGGTCATCCGCCGCAAGGTCCAGGAAGTCCTCAAGGGCGCGGGCTTCTCGCCCAACAGCCACGACGGCCGCGACCTGCTGCAGATCCTGGAGACGTACCCGCGCGACGAGCTCTTCCAGACCCCGCCCGACGAGCTGCGCGCCATCGTCACGTCCGTGCTGTACCTCCAGGAGCGCCGCCGGCTGCGGCTCTACCTGCGCAAGGACGAGTACGGCCGCTACTACTCCGCCCTCGTCTACCTGCCGCGTGACCGCTACACCACCGGTGTGCGCCTGCGGATCATCGACATCCTCAAGGAGGAGCTCGGCGGCACCAGCGTCGACTTCACCGCCTGGAACACGGAGTCGATCCTCTCCCGGCTGCACTTCGTGGTCCGGGTCGCGCCGGGCGGCGGGCTCCCGCAGCTCACCGACGCCGACACCGACCGCATCGAGGCACGGCTCGTCGAGGCCGCCCGCTCCTGGGCCGACGGCTTCGGCGAGGCGCTGACCGCCGAGTGCGGCGAGGAGCGCGCCGCCGAGCTGCTCCGCCGCTACTCGGGCGCCTTCCCCGAGGGCTACAAGGCCGACCACACGCCGCGTGCGGCCGTGGCCGACCTGGTGCACCTGGAGCAGCTGAAGCAAGGCGGCAAGGACTTCGCGCTCAGCCTGTACGAGCCGGTGGGCGCCGCCCCCGGTGAGCGCCGCTTCAAGATCTACCGCTCCGGCGAGCAGGTCTCGCTCTCCGCGGTCCTGCCGGTCCTTCAGCGCCTGGGCGTCGAGGTCACCGACGAGCGTCCCTACGAGCTGCGCTGCACGGACCGCAGCAACGCGTGGATCTACGACTTCGGTCTGCGCCTGCCCAAGTCCCAGAACGGCAACGGCGACTACTTGGGCGACGACGGCCGCGAGCGCTTCCAGGAGGCGTTCTCCGCAGCCTGGACGGGCGAGGCCGAGGTCGACGGCTTCAACTCGCTCGTCCTGCGGGCCGGGCTCAACTGGCGCCAGGCGATGGTGCTTCGCGCCTACGCCAAGTACCTGCGCCAGGCGGGCTCCACCTTCAGCCAGGACTACATGGAGGACACCCTCCGCAACAACGTCCACACCACCCGGCTCCTCGTCTCGCTCTTCGAGGCGCGGATGTCCCCGGACCGCCAGCGCGCAGGGACCGAGCTGACCGACGGGCTCCTTGAGGAGCTGGACGGCGCGCTCGACCAGGTCGCGTCCCTCGACGAGGACCGGATCCTGCGGTCCTTCCTCACCGTCATCAAGGCGACGCTGCGCACGAACTTCTTCCAGGAGGCGGGCGGCGGCAGTCCGCACAACTACGTCTCCATGAAGTTCGACCCGCAGGCCATCCCCGACCTTCCGGCGCCGCGTCCGGCGTACGAGATCTGGGTGTACTCGCCGCGCGTCGAGGGCGTGCACCTGCGCTTCGGCAAGGTCGCCCGCGGTGGCCTTCGCTGGTCCGACCGGCGTGAGGACTTCCGTACGGAGATCCTCGGCCTGGTCAAGGCGCAGATGGTGAAGAACACCGTCATCGTGCCGGTCGGCGCCAAGGGCGGCTTCGTCGCCAAGCAGCTGCCCGACCCGTCCGTGGACCGCGACGCGTGGCTGGCGGAGGGCGTCCGCTGCTACAAGACCTTCATCTCGGCGCTGCTCGACATCACCGACAATCTTGTCGCCGGTGAGGTCGTGCCGCCCGCCGACGTCGTGCGTCACGACGAGGACGACACGTACCTCGTGGTCGCCGCGGACAAGGGCACCGCGACGTTCTCGGACATCGCGAACGAGGTCGCCCAGTCCTACAACTTCTGGCTCGGTGACGCCTTCGCCTCCGGCGGCTCCGCCGGATACGACCACAAGGGCATGGGCATCACCGCCCGCGGCGCCTGGGAGTCCGTCAAGCGGCACTTCCGGGAGCTTGGCACCGACACCCAGACCGAGGACTTCACGGTCGTCGGCGTCGGTGACATGTCCGGTGACGTGTTCGGCAACGGCATGCTGCTCTCCGAGCACATCCGCCTGGTGGCCGCCTTCGACCACCGGCACATCGTCATCGACCCCAGGCCGGACGCCGCGACCTCGTACGCGGAGCGCCGCCGCCTCTTCGAGCTGCCGCGCAGCTCCTGGGCGGACTACAACAAGGAGCTGCTCTCCGCCGGCGGCGGGATCTTCCCGCGCAGCGCCAAGGCGATCCAGCTGAACGCCCACATCCGCGAGGCACTCGGCATCGAGACGGGCGTCGCCAAGATGACCCCGGCCGACCTGATGAAGGCGATCCTGCAGGCGCCGGTCGACCTGCTGTGGAACGGCGGCATCGGTACGTACGTGAAGTCGTCGGCCGAGTCGAACAGCGACGTCGGCGACAAGGCGAACGACGCGATCCGCGTCAACGGCGCCGACCTGCGCGTCAAGGTCGTCGGCGAGGGCGGCAACCTCGGTCTGACCCAGCTGGGACGTATCGAGTTCGCGCGCGCCGGCGGGCACATCAACACCGACGCCATCGACAACAGCGCGGGCGTGGACACCTCCGACCACGAGGTGAACATCAAGATCCTGCTGAACGCGGTCGTCGCGAACGGCGACATGACCGTCAAGCAGCGCAACAAGTTCCTCGCCGCGATGACGGACGAGGTCGGGACCCTGGTCCTGCGCAACAACTACGCGCAGAACACCGCCCTGTCGAACGCGGTGGCCCAGTCCCCGTCCCTCCTCCACGCCCACCAGCGCTTCATGCGCCGTCTGGGCCGCGACGGTCACCTGGACCGGGCCCTGGAGTTCCTGCCGACCGACCGGCAGATCCGTGAGCTCCTGAACTCCGGCCGCGGGCTCAGCCAGCCCGAGCTCGCCGTGCTCCTCGCGTACACGAAGATCACGGCGGCCGACGAGCTGATCCAGACGACGCTCCCGGACGACGAGTACCTGCGCGGTCTCCTTCACGCGTACTTCCCGCAGGCCCTGCGGGAGAAGTTCCCCGAGCAGGTCGACGGGCACGCGCTGCGCCGCGAGATCGTCACCACGGTGCTCGTCAACGACACGGTGAACACCGGTGGTTCGACCTTCCTGCACCGCCTCCGTGAGGAGACGGGGGCCTCGCTCGAGGAGATCGTGCGGGCGCAGCTCGCGGCTCGTGAGATCTTCGGCCTGAGCAAGGTCTGGGACGCGGTCGAGGCGCTCGACAACGTGGTGGCGGCCGACGTCCAGACCCGCGTCCGGCTGCACTCGCGCCGCCTCGTCGAGCGCGGCACGCGCTGGCTGCTCAACAACCGGCCGCAGCCGCTCCAGCTCGCCGAGACCATCGGCTTCTTCAGCGAGGGTGTCGCCGAGGTCTGGACCGAGCTGCCGAAGCTGCTGCGCGGCTCCGACCAGGAGTGGTACCAGAGCATCCGCGACGAGCTGACGGGCGCGGGCGTCCCCGACGAACTCGCCCAGCGCGTCGCCGGGTTCTCGTCCGCCTTCCCGTCGCTCGACATCGTGGCGATCGCCGACCGCACGGGCAAGGAGCCGATGGCCGTCGCCGAGGTCTACTACGACCTCGCCGACCGGCTGCGGATCACCCAGCTCATGGACCGCATCATCGAGCTGCCGCGGGCCGACCGCTGGCAGTCGATGGCGCGCGCGTCGATCCGCGAGGACCTGTACGCGGCGCACGCCGCCCTGACGGCCGATGTGCTGTCCGCAGGGAACGGCGAGGACACTCCCGAGGAGCGCTTCAAGGCCTGGGAGGAGAAGAACGCGGCGATCCTGAGCCGG
This sequence comes from Streptomyces rectiviolaceus, assembly GCF_039533825.1. Taxonomy (NCBI): domain Bacteria; kingdom Bacillati; phylum Actinomycetota; class Actinomycetes; order Kitasatosporales; family Streptomycetaceae; genus Streptomyces; species Streptomyces rectiviolaceus. Next base: position 19,641 of record NZ_BAAAUG010000121.1, on the reverse strand, counting down.
TCGCGGACGACGCTCGACGAGATCCAGAGCTCGGACGCGTTCGACCTGGCGAACCTGTCGGTCGCCATGCGGACGATGAGGACGCTGCTGCGCAGCCACTCGTAGTCCTCGCACATCCGTCGTACGCCGATGGGGGCGCTCCGGGCCTGATGGCTCGGGGCGCCCCCTTCTGCGTATCCGGACTAGGCCGTTCACACCCCCCTGAAGAGCGCCAATCGGGCATTAGCGATAATTAGTAGGATGAGCCGGTATCTGACTGGAGGGACGCATGGGAGCGATAGGTGAGCGGGGGACGCCGGAGGCGCGACCCGATGTGTCCGTAGTGGTGATCGTCTACAACGACGCCGAGCGGCTGCCGACCGCCGTGCGGTCGGTGCTCGACCAGACGCTGCACGGCGTCGAGATCGTCATCGTCGACGACTGCAGCACGGACGGCTCGTACGCGACGGCGCAGCGCCTGGCCGCCGAGCACCCCGAGCGGGTGCGGGCCTACCAGCTGCCGGAGAACAGCGGCGCGGGCGGTGAGCCCCGCAACGTAGGCATCGGACACACCGTCGGCCGGCACGTGATGTTCCTCGACAGCGACGACGTCCTGGAGCGCAACGCCTGCCGCAACCTCCTCGAGGCCGCCGAGCGCGACGGCTCCGACATCGTCTCCGGACTCTGCGTCCGTCTCTCCATGGACACCCGCAACAAGAAGCGCGACCAGTGGTATCCCTGGCTTTACGCGACGACCCGCACCCTGGAGTCCGTCACCGAGCTGCCCGACCTGTTCGTCTGGGACACGCTCTCCACGAACAAGCTCTACCGCCGCGACTTCCTCGTCGAGAACGCCCTCCGCTTCCCCAAGGGCATGTTCTACGAGGACCTGATGTTCATCGCCGAGGCCTACCTCGCCGCCGAGCGCATCACCCTCATCCCCAACCAGGTCTACTACTGGCACGTCCACGAGCGCGCCGCCGACGCCGCGAAGTCCGTGACCAACCGGCGTCACGAGATGACCAACTTCGAGCACCGCCTTGAGATCCACCGCCGGATCGACGCGCTGCTCGCGGAGCGCGGCCTCGACGAGCTGCGGCTCGCCAAGGACATCAAGTTCCTCAAGCACGACCTGGTGCTCCACCTGCGCGACCTGCCCTTCCGGGACGCCTCCTACCGGCAGGAGTTCGCAGGACTCGCCCGCGGCTATCTCGCCGGGCTCGACCGCGCGGCCTACGACGAGGTGCAGCCCATACAGGCCATCTGCGCCTACCTCCTGGAGCAGGGCGACTGGGAGAACCTGCTGCCCGCCGTCGACACCCTCACCAACCGCGACAAGATCTCCTCGCCGCTCGCCGATCGGGACGGCCACGTGTACTGGTGCGCCGAGCACCTCGACGACCCGGTGGGCCGCCAGGTCCTGGACGTGACCGCGCTCGGCTACCACAGCAAGCGCTTCGACCAGATGTTCCTGCGCAACGTCCTGACGCGGTACGAGGAGACGGCGGGGACCGTCCGCATGGCGGGCCGCGTCACCAACCCGCTCGGCGTCGTCGCCCCGGACGCCGTGCTCACCGCGGAGCTCGAGTTCAGCGCGCGCCGCCGCAGCCTGCAGACCTTCCGCTTCCCGGTCTCGGCGGTGCGGTACGAGGGTGAGGTCATCGCCTGGGAGGCCTCCGTCGACCTCGCGCGACGCCTTCGCCCGCTCGGTGTCGTCGACGCGGTGTGGGACGTACGCCTGCATCTCGTCGCCGACGGCGTGCGCACCAGGACGCGGCTCACGGCGTGCGATCCGGGGCTCGCGGAGGGGAGGCTTCCGGTGCGGCCGAGGCTGACCCGCCTGGTCGCCGACCACATGGAGCCGGAGGTCTCGCAGCGCGGGCACCTCGCGTTCCGGCTCGTCACGCGGGACGCGGCGGGCGGCCGGATCCAGGACCTGGTGGCGCGCGGCACGCAGGGCGTGCCGGGGCGGCTCGCCAAGTCCGGCTTCCGCAGGGCGAAGAAGCTGCGCAAGGACATCACGTCAGGGCAGAGCAGACTGCGCGTGTACGACGAGGTGTTCAGCCGCCTTCCGGTGAAGAAGGGCACGGTCGTCTTCGAGAGCCATCTCGGCAAGCAGTACAGCGACAGCCCCCGGGCGATCTACGAGGAGATGCGCCGCCAGGGTCTCGACTTCGACGCCGTGTGGTCCTACACCGGGAATCCGGAGGGTTTCCCCGAGGACGCGACGCTGGTGCGGCGCTGGTCCCTTCCGTACCTGCGGGCCCTCGCGCAGGCCGAGTTCTGGGTCGACAACCAGAGTTACCCGCTCAAGCTCACCAAGCGTCCCGAGACGACGTACATCCAGACCTGGCACGGCTCGGCGCTCAAGCGCATGGGCTTCGACGAGCCCGCCTGGAAGCTGCGCAGCAAGCCGCGGCAGGACGAGCAGCAGCGCGTCCTCGACCGCTTCGACCGCTTCCTGATCCGCTCCGAGCACGACGTGCGGACGCTTGCGAAGGCCTTGCGCCTGAAGGAGAAGGTGCTGCTGAGGGTCGGCTATCCGCGCAACGACGCACTGGTGCGCTCGAAGCGGGCCGAGGACGCGAGTGGCGTGCGCGAACGCGGGCCGCTGGCAGCGGAGTTGGGCATCCCCGAGGACAAGCAGGTGCTGCTGTACGCGCCGACCTTCCGCCGGCACGGCGGGCGGCACGGACGCTTTGAACTGCCCTTCGACATCGAGCGGTTCGCGGAGGAGTTCGGCGACCGCTACGTGCTCCTGGTGCGGTCGCACTACCTCAACCACGTGGTGCTCCCGCCGTCCGTGCGGGGACGCGTCATCGACGTCTCCGCGCACCACGACGTCACACCGCTCTATCAGCTCGCCGACGCGATGATCACCGACTACTCGTCCGTGATGTTCGACTACGCGCTCCTCGACCGGCCGATGCTGTTCTTCACGTACGACTACGAGGAGTACGTCCACGAGGGCCGCGGCACTTACTTCGACCTGCGGGAACGGGCCCCCGGACCGGTGGTCGACACCGAGGACGAGCTGTTCGGGGCGCTGAAGGCCCTGGACGAGCAGACCCTTGGGTATGCGGCGGCGCGGGCGCGGTTCGTGGCCGAGTTCGGTGAGTACGACCGGGGCGATGCCGCCAAGAGCGTCGTCGATCAGTTCTTCTCGCACTGGAGCGGCAAGTGAACCTGGAGCGGCAAGTGGACCGGGACATCTTCTTCGTCTCCAACAGCGTCAACGAGCTGGGCGGGATCACCAGTTGGTCCCACCAGATGGCCCGCCTCTTCGTCGAGCGCGGCCACCGCGTGCACGTCATCGGCATCACAGACCCCGGGGTCCCGCAGGACGTCGGCACGGACCTGCCGTACCCCACCACGACGCTGTACGACGAGCATCCGCCGCGCGTCGGCCCGGCGCGCGGCGTCAAGGGGCGGCTCAACGTGGCCGAGCACCGGCTGCGCGCGCGGCGCGAGGCGGGCATGCACGAGCAGGCCGCCAAGCTGACCGCGCTCTTCGCGCAGGCCCGGCCAGGCGCCGTCGTCATCGTCACGCAGGTGTGGGCGATGGAGTGGGTCGAACTGGCGGACACCGAGGGCCTGTTGGTCATCGGGATGAGCCATGAGTCGTTCGCGTACTCGCGGGCGTGCTCGCGCTTCGGGCGCGTGCGCAAGCACTACAAGGACGTCGACCGGATGCTCGCGCTGACCCGCGAGGACGCCGACCTGTGGATCAGGCAGGGCCTGGACAACGCGTCCTTCATGCCGAACCCGCTGCCCTTCATGCCCGAAGTGCCCTCGCAGCGAACCGAGAAGGTCGTCACCAGCATCGGCCGCCTGCACGACCAGAAGGGCATCGACATGCTCCTCGACACCTGGGCGGAGGTCGCGCCGCTGCACCCGGACTGGAAGCTGCGGATCTACGGCTCCGGCGAGGACGAGGAGATACTCAAGAAGCAGTGCACGGCCCTCGGCCTCGACGGCTCCGTGGAGTGGATGGGGCGCACGAGCGATGTGCCGGGTGCGCTGCGGGGCGGGTCGGTGTTCGTGCAGTCCTCGCGGGGCGAGGGTTTCCCGCTCGCGCTGATGGAGGCGATGGCCACCGCCGTGCCGTGCGCGGCCTTCGACTGTGCGCCGGGCGTGCACGAGATCGTCCAGGACGGCGTGGACGGGCTGCTCGCGCGGCTCGGGAACACGGGTGAACTGGCGCGCAGGCTGGACACGTTGATGTCCGACAAGGAGCTGCGGGACCGGATGGGGGAGCTGGGCAGGGTGAACATCCAGCGCTATACGACCGAGGCGGTCGTGCGGCGCTGGGAGGAGTTGTTCGCGTTCTTGGAGCGGTAGTTCCTGGAGCGGTAGTTCCCGGAGAGGCGGGGCGGGGCGGCTATTTCTTGCCGCCCGTGAACCCCTCGTACTCCTTCAGGACGTCCTCCGTCGGGCCGTCCATGCGCAGCTCGCCGTGCTCCAGCCAGAGCACGCGCTCGCAGGTGTCGCGGATCGACTTGTTGTTGTGGCTGACCAGGAAGACCGTGCCCGCGCGCTTGCGCAGCTCGCGGATGCGGGCCTCCGAGCGCTTCTGGAAGGAGCGGTCGCCGGTCGCCAGGGCCTCGTCGATGAGCAGTACGTCGTGGTCCTTGGCGGAGCCGATGGAGAAGCGCAGGCGGGCCGCCATGCCCGAGGAGTACGTACGCATGGGGAGCGTGATGAAGTCGCCCTTCTCGTTGATGCCGGAGAAGTCGACGATGTCCTGGTAGCGCTCCTGGATCTGCTCGCGGCTCATGCCCATCGCCAGACCGCCGAGACGGACGTTGCGCTCGCCCGTCAGGTCGTTCATCAGGGCCGCGTTCACGCCGAGGAGCGAGGGCTGGCCGTCGGTGAAGATGCGGCCGTTTTCGACGGGCAGGAGCCCCGCGACGGCCTTCAGGAGGGTCGACTTGCCCGAGCCGTTCGTGCCGATGAGGCCGATGGCCTCGCCCTTGTGGGCGGTGAAGGAGACCTTCCTGACGGCGTGCACCTTGCGTACGCCGGACTCTTCGCCGTCCCTGCTCCCCTTGTCCCCCTTGCCGCGCTTGCCGCGTTTGAGGATGCGGCCGAGGGCGGCGGTCGCGCTGCCGCGGCCGGTGGTGGAGCCCGCGCCGTGCACGCGGTAGACGATGTCGACCTGGTCGACGATCACCGTGGGGGTGGGGGTGGGGGCAGGGGCAGGGGCAGGGGCAGGTGCGGGGGTGTCGGTGGGGAGGTCTGTGTTTGTGGGGGTTGTTGTCTCAGCCACGGCCGTACGTCTCCTCTGCCTTCCAGAAGTAGATGAACCCGCCGACCCCTGCGAGCAGTGCCCAGCCCACGGCCCACGCCCAGACGTGGTGCGGGAGCTGGCTCGCGTGGAAGGTGTCGATGAGCGCGAACCGCATCAGGTCGATGTAGATGGCGGCCGGATTGCACTCCAGGAGGACCTGGAGCGCGTGCGGCAGGTGCTGGTCCTTGAGGACCGCGTCGATGCTCCACATCACGCCGGACACGTACATCCACGTGCGCAGCACGAACGGCATCAGCTGCGCGATGTCCGGCGTCTTGCTGCCGAGGCGCGCCATCACCAGGGCGAGCCCCGTGTTGAACGTGAACTGCAGGGTCAGGACCGGGATCACCAGGAGCCAGGACGCGGTGGGCGGCACGCCGAAGCAGAGCAGGATCACCACAAGCGCGCCCATGGAGAACAGGAGCTGCTGGAGCTGTTGCAGGCAGTGCGAGATCGGCAGCGCGGCCCGCGGGAAGTGCAGGGCGCGGACCAGGCCGAGGCTGCCTGCGATGGCGCGGGTGCCCGCCATCACCGAGCTCTGCGTGAACGTGAAGATGAAGACGCCGGTGACCAGGAACGGGACGTAGTCCGGGACGTCGTGCTTGGTGTTCATCAGCACGCCGAAGATGAAGTAGTACACCGCCGCGTTCAGGAGCGGCGTCATCACCTGCCAGACCTGCCCGAGCTTCGCCTGGCTGTACTGGGCGGTGAGCTTGGCGGTCGCGAAGGCGGTGATGAAGTGGCGCCGCTGCCAGAGCTGCCGGACGTACGCGGGGAGCGTGGGGCGGGCGCCGCTGACGGTCAGGCCGTGCCGGGCGGCTAGCTCGGCGGCGTCGACGGCCGGGTCGGGCGCGGCGGCCGCGGGGCGGGATGGAGCGTCGAGGACCTGACTCACGTCCGCTGCTTTCACTCGGGAGTCATGGGGCGCGAACGGTAGGGACCCGGCGTCGGGACTTACGTCTTACGTCGGGACGGACCCGTATCGTCGCAACGTCGAGAGTAGAACCATGTGACGTCGGAACGCAACCGTATCGTCGTCACGTTCTATGCTGTCCTCATGACGACGAGCAGGCCAGGAGATGAACAACCGCGCGATCAGCCGCGCCGCAGGGCGCCCGCGGGGGCCGCGGTGCTCCGCGAGGATGTGACCGAGGCCATCAGGTCCGCCGTCTTCGAGGAGCTCGCGGCGGTCGGGTACGCGCGCATGTCCATCGAGGGCATCGCGCGCCGCGCGGGCGTCGGCAAGACCGCCGTCTACCGGCGCTGGCGCTCCAAGCTGCATCTCGTGCTCGACCTGGTGTCGGCGATAGCGGTCCAGGGCCTGCCGATGCCGGACAGTGGTTCCCTGGAGGGCGATCTGCGGCTGCTGTACGAGGTGACGTCGCGTGCCCTGCGGCATCCCGTGGCCTCGCAGGTCATCCCCGATCTGCAGGCGGAGGCGGCACGCAACCCGGAGATCGCGGAGGCCATGCAGAAGGCCTTGCGGGAGGGGCAGCACGGGGTGGCGAACGGCATCGTGCGGGCCGCCGTGGCGCGGGGCGAGGTGCGGGACGGGGTCGACGAGGACCTCGCCCTCGACCTGGTGTCGGGGCCGCTGTACTGGCGGTCCGTCGTGGTGCGGGCCGAGCTGCCCAAGGGGTATCTCGGCAGCCTCGCGGCGGCTACGGCGGCGGCGCTTCGGGCGTTGTGAGGTCGGCTGCGGCTAGGAGTGCTTCTCCCGCATCAGGAACAGGGCCACGCCCGAGCCGAGCGTGGCGATGCCGGTGCACACGCTGATCAGGACCTGCTGCACCCCGTCGAAGGCGAAGCTGGTGGAGACGTTGGCGACCAGGGCGATGGCGAGGACGAGCCAGAGCAGGGCCTTCATGGCGTGGCCTTTCAAGTCGGGGTGGGGCGGTGGGGCGCGGGGTCTGTCCCGCTTCGTGCTTCGTGCTTCGTGATCAATCCTGCCGGGGCGTGGGCGGCGTGACGATGGTGTGTTCTCCCGGATCGGGGGTGTAGTGCGCTACACCTTCGCCCGGGGAGCGGCCTCGCCCGCGCGTGCGAGCGGGGTCGCATAGCCTCATGGCCATGCGGGAGACACTGCGGCGTACGGAGCGGGCCCTGGAGCAGCTGGGTGTGGCGGCGCTCCTGTCCCTGGCCTCGTACCTCTTCATCGGGGTCGTCCTGCTCACCCTCGTCACCACGCTCATCGTCGTCGGCGCGGGCGTCATGCCCGAGACGGTCCTGATGCTGCGTCGGATGGCGGGCTTCAAGCGGCGCCGCGTCGCCCTCTGGACGGGCAAGGAGATCCCCGAGGTGTACGTGCCGCTGACCGGCACGCTCACCCAGCGGGTGCGCGCGGGGGTCACGGACCCGGCGACGTACCGCGATCTGCGGTGGCTGGCCGCGCACTTCATCTACGGCTGGCTGTTGTTTTACGTGGCGCTGCCGGTGTTCATCGTCGGGATGCTGGTCGACGGCGTGTGGTGCGGACTGCTCGGCCGCCGGGCCGTGGTGCTGCCGCTGGTCGCGCGCATCGCCGACCTGGAAGCCTTGTGGTCGGGGGCGCTGCTCAAGGCGTCACCGGAGGCGGAGCGGTCCGCGCGGCTCACCGAGCGGGTCGAGGAACTGACCGTCACGCGGGCCGGCGCGGTCGCCGCGCACGGGGCCGAACTGCGGCGCATCGAGCGGGACTTGCACGACGGGACGCAGGCACGGCTCGTGTCGATGTCGATGCGGGTGGGGCTGGCGAGGCGCGCGTTCGACAAGGATCCTGAGGCGGCGCGGAAGCTGCTCGCCGATGCGCAGGACCAGGCCGAGGAGGCCCTGACCGAGCTTCGGCACGTCGTACGCGGCATCCATCCGCCGATCCTGACGGACCGGGGGCTTGTGGGGGCGGTGCGGGCGCTCGCCGCGAGCAGTGGGCTGGATGTGGCGGTGCGTGCGGAAGGGGTGGAGGGGGATGCGGTGCGGGCTCCGGCCGCTGTGGAGGCTGCCGCGTACTTCGTCGTCGCGGAGGCGCTGACGAACGCCGCCAAGCACAGTGGGGCGGAGAAGGCCTCGGTGGAACTTTCGCGTGCGGGTGGAGTGTTGAGGATCTCGGTACGTGACGAGGGGCGGGGCGGGGCCGACGATGCGGGCGGCAGTGGGCTGCTCGGGGTGCGGCGCAGGGTCGCTGCGCTTGACGGGACCGTGGAAGTGGCGAGCCCCGTCGGGGGGCCGACCGTGATCGAAGTGGAGCTGCCGTGCGCGTGGTGATCGCCGAGGACAATGCCTTGTTGCGGGAGGGGATGGTGCTGTTGCTGTCCTCTGCCGGGCACGAGGTGGTGGCGGTGGCCGCGAGCGGTCCTGAGGTGCTGCCTGCGCTCCTGGAACACCGGCCGGACGTCGCCGTCCTCGACGTGCGGATGCCGCCGGGGTTCCGGGACGAGGGGCTGCGGGCCGCGCTCCGGGCGCGGGCGGAGATTCCCGGTCTTGCGGTGCTCGTGCTCTCGCAGTACGTCGAGGAGACGTACGCCGCCGAGCTGTTGGGCGGGGGTGCCAGTGGCGTCGGCTATCTGCTGAAGGACCGGGTGGGGCGGGTCGACGAGTTCCTGGACGCGCTGGAGCGGGTGGCCGGGGGCGGGACCGCGCTGGACCCTGAGGTGGTCACGGAATTGCTGACCCGGCGGCGCGACGACCCGCTGGACTCGCTGACGCCTCGGGAGCGGGAGGTGCTTCAGCTGATGGCGGAGGGGCGGGACAACGGGACGATCGCGGGGGTGTTGGTGGTGTCGGACCGGGCGGTGAGCAAGCACATCGGCAATGTGTTCGCGAAGCTGGGGCTGCCGCCGAGTGACAGCGGGCATCGGCGGGTGCTGGCTGTACTTGCGTACCTGAACAGGGGCTAGCCGGAGCGCTGGGTTCGCTTCTCCCGCTTGACGAACAGAGTCACGCCGCAGGCGAGGGTTATGGCGCCGGTGGCCACGCTGACGAGGGCCTGCCGTGTGTTGTCGTCGATGACGAAGCTGGACGAGACATTGACAAGGAGAGCAACGGCAAGCACCAGCCAGAGCGTGATCTTCATGGGGCCCAGTGTGGCTGCGGGCCTTGTTCGCCTTGAGGGCGGGGCCGCGCCGGTTTGTCCGCCCCCGCTGTCGTCCGGTGGCTGCGGAGCTGGTTCGTCTGTGGGTACGGTGCCGCGCCGGTATGTCCGTCCTCGCTATCGTCCGGTGGCCGCCTGGCTACTTCGGCTCCGGAGCGCCGCGAACCGTGCTCCGGGCGGACATACCGCCACGTCCCCTCGCGAGCGCTGCCGACTGCGGGACCGCGTCGTGCAGCGGCGCGGTCCGTCTGTGGGTACGGTGCCGCGCCGGTATGTCCGTCCTCGCTATCGTCCGGTGACCGCAGGGCTACTTCGGCCCCGGAGCGCCGCGAACCGTGCTCCGGGCGGACATACCGCCACGCCCCCTCACGAGCGCTGCCGACTGCAGGTGCGTGGGTCCCCCTGCGCCCGTCTGCGGTACCTGCCGACGCCCACTGACCCCAACCCGCACGCCCCACCCCAACCCGCACGCCCCACCCCGGCCTGCACGCCCCACCCCGGCCTGCAGGTTTCCCGCCCCACCCGGGCCCGCACTTGCCCGTCCACCCGGGCTTGTACGTTTCCCGCCCACCCCGGGCTTGTACGTTTCCCGCCCACCCTGGCCTGTACTTGCCCACCCCGCCCACCCCGGCGGGTTCCTTCCCCGTCCACCCGGGCCTGTGCGTCCCCCCCAGCGGTTCCTTCCCCACCCCACCCCATACCTGTACGTTGCCCACCCACCCCATGGCTGTACGTTGCCCACCCACCCCAGCAGTTCCCGCCCCACCCCCACCCGTACGGACAACCCACCCACCCACCCCCTGGCACCGCGGGGCAATCGGGCGGGTGGGCGGGAAAGCTTGTTCGTGTGGAGGCGGATGCGGGGTGATGGGCGGGTGGGTGGGGGTGATCCGCCGTGGAGCGGTGGGGGTGTTTGGGTGGTTAGTGCTCCGGGGAGGGGTAGCGGTCCCGTAGCGCACGCCGGGCCGGGGGTAGCGTGCCCGCGGCTGTGGTTGCGGCGACCACCAGGGCTATCAACGCCACCTGCGCAGCCGCAACGTACGGCAAGGAACGCGCCATCGCCGCGCTGAAGGCGAGGAGAGGGACCGAGGCCACCGCCACGCCCACGGCGAGCCCCGTCACCGCCGAGGCCGCCGCCTCCAGGCGCAGCATGCGGCGCAGTTGGCTCCGCGAAGCTCCGGCAAGGCGGAGGAGGGAGAGTTCGGGGCGCCGCCCGATGGTGATGAGGCACAGCGTGCTCAGGACGGCGATGACCGTGAAGCCGCCGATCGCGCCGACCGCCGCCACGGTCACCACCTCCCCCAGCGCCCGGTCCTCCGGTTCGAGCCGCTCGGGCGCGGGCTCCGCCACCACCTTCGCCCCGGGGGCTGCCGCCCGCAGCGTCTTCGCACCGGCGCCGTCCGAAGCGACCAGGACCCGGTCCGACCCCGGCGAGGACATGTGACGTACCAGCTGTTCCTGGGAGAAGAGGAAGGCGCCGAGCGCCAGTTCGCGGTCGTACGTGGCCACCACCTTGAGACGGGACTCGGTACCGTCCCCGAAGCGCAGCGTCACCGTCGAGCCGGGCCGCGCGTCCAGGGCGCGTGCCTGGTCCCGGCCGACCGCCACCGTGCCGGGGCGCAGCTCGCCGATGTCGCCCTCCCGGACGCCGGGGTCCAGCGTCCGGGCCAGGCCGCCGGGCGTGACGCCGAGTACCGGCAGGCGTTCCAGACGGGGCGAGCCCGTCTCCCGGCGGGCCAGGACCACCGTGCTCCGCGTGACGCCGGTCGCGGCCCGGACACCTGGCACCTGCCGGATCCGTTCCAGCGCGCCCTCGGGCAGGCCGCCACCCTCCGCCGTCACCGCGAAGTCCGCCCGCGCCGCGTCCCGCGCCTGCGTGCCCGCGGCATGCGTCATCGTCGCGTCGGCGGAGAGTTGGACGAGGGCGAACGCCGTCACCAGGGTGATCGGCGTGATCGCCGCACCCAACCGGCGGGCCGACGCAGTGCAGTTGGCCGCCGCGAGGTGTCCTCCCGCACCGCCGAACCGGCGCATCGGCGCCCCGAGCACCCGCATCGCGCCCTCGGCGATCCACGGGCCGAGCAGCGCGCAGCCGATGACGAGGACCACCGTCGCCGCACCGGCGGCGGCAGCGGCCGCCTCCCCGTGCTGGAGCGTGGCCGTGCCCGCCGAACTGACGCCGAGGAACAGCAGCACCAGACCGGTGATCTGGCGGGCCCTGCCCGGCGCCGCCTCGCGCAGCGCCTCCGCGGGGCGCACCTTCGCCGTCCTCGCGCACGCGATCAGCGCGGCCAGGCGGGCGGCGAGGAGCGTCAGGCCCGCGGTGAGGAGAGGGGTGGGCAACAGCCAGGGGGAGAGGGGGAGTTCGAAGCCTGGGGGTAGTGCGTCGTGGGCGTCGAGGAGTGCGCGGAGTCCGAGGAAGGCGGGGACCGCCGCGACCGCTCCCGCCAGCGCCGCCACCGTCGCGACCCGGCCCACCTCGCGGCCCACCGCGCCCCGCAGCTGCCGGGGTGTCGCGCCGACCGCGCGCAACAGGCCCAGTTCACGGGAGCGTTGCTGCAGGGCCTGCACGATCGTCGACGACACGACGAGCAGCGCGATCAGTACGACGGTCGCGGCCACGGAGCCGAGCAGCGCGAGCAGGCCCGCGCGGGCGGGCGCGACCTGGAGGAACTCGGCGCCGCCGCGCCCGTTCCCCGTCAGGACGCGCAGCCCCGCGCCGTCTCCGTCCGCCCTGTGCCCCACGCTCTTGAGGCCCGCGGTGTCCAGGGCGTGCCGCACGCGCGAGTGGAGGGTCGACGTGCTGGTGCCGGGGCCCGCCGTGACGCCGATGGCCGCCACCGACCCGGGGTGACCGGCCAGCCGGTGAGCTTCGCGGGAGGTGAAGTAGACGGCGGGGCGGGGGCCTTCGGCGATGCCGGTCACCTTGTACGTCACGTCGGTGCCGGACGTGCGGACGGTGATCCGGTCGCCGACGCGGGCCGTCCCCTCGCCCACGACGACCTCGCGATCGTGCTTCGGGCCGCCTCCGTCACGTAGGGCGTGGGGCGCCAACTGGGCGGCGGTCCACGGGCGTCCGGTGGCCTCCCCGCCCCGTACGCCCACCTGGAAGACCTCGTCGGCGACGGCCGCGCGCACCCCGGGGACCTCGCGCACGGCTTTCAGTGCCGCCTGCGGGACCCGGACGCGTTCGGTCAGGCCCGCCGTCGCCGTCTCGGGATCGCTGCCCCACGGCTTGGCCGTGAAGCGGGTGTTCTGGTCGCCGGTGACGACGAGGTCGGCCCCGGCGTAGCGCTCCACGCGCGCGTGCCCGAGTCCTGCCGATGCGAGGGCCAGGCCGAAGGCGCCGAGGAGGAGGGAGGTGAGGGCGAGCGCGGCGAAGGCCGCGGCCCAGGCCTTGCGGTGCATGCGGGCGGCGCGTGAGGCGAGGAGGTGAGTGACGTTCGGGTGCTTCCTCATGCTGCGGTCGCCCGGCCCAAATCCCGCATGATGTCGTGCACTTGGGCGCGTTCGGGGTGCAGGAGCTGGGTGGCTACGTGGCCGTCGGCGAGGAAGAGGGCTTCGTCGGCCCAGGCCGCGGCCGCCGGGTCGTGGGTCACCATCACCACGGTGTGGCCGTCCTGGTCGACGGCCTGACGCAGCAGCGCGAGCACGCCGTCCGCGGTGACGGGGTCGAGGGCGCCGGTGGGCTCGTCGGCGAAGACCACTTCGGGGCGGGTGACGAGCGCGCGGGCGATGGCCACGCGCTGCTGCTGGCCGCCGGAGAGTTCGGTGGGACGGTCGTCGCCTCGGCCGCCGAGCCCGACTTCGGCGAGGCCGAGCGAGACGCGGCCGTCGTCGGGCCCGCCGCCGAGGAGCAGCGGCAGGGCGACGTTCTCGGCGACGCTGAGCGAGGGCACGAGGTTGTGCGCCTGGAACACGAAGCCGACGCGCTCGCGCCGCAGCCGGGTGAGGGCGGCTTCCTTGAGGGAGCCGATGTCCACGCCCCCGATGCGTACGGTTCCGGCGCTGGGCCGGTCGAGCCCGGCGGCGCATTGCAGCAGGGTGGACTTGCCGGACCCGGAGGGGCCCATCACGGCGAGGAACCGCCCGCGGGGGAGGGTGAGTCGGAGGGGCGCGAGCGCGGCTGGCCCACCGCGCCGGTAGGTCCGCGTCACCCCGTCGAGCCGAAGCGCGTCGGCCCCGCCCGACGGGCCGTCCTCCAGGGTCCCTGCCACGGAACTTTGCCGTCTGAACATCGCTGAGGGCTCCCTTTTCGCCGGCCGCTGCTGCTGCACGAAACGCTAGGGAGCGGGGGCGGGCGGGACGAGAGAGCGCGGTCCCGGAGCGGGGGTGCAGCTGGGTCCACCGGGGGTGGGGGTGGCCGCCCCCGGCCCGGCGGCTGCGGCGGCTCGGCAACTGACGGTGCCGGGGCGGGAGTCAGGGAGGGCTATTGCAGGAAAGTCTCACGGCACGCCGGTGGGGGAGCGGGGGCGGTGCGACTTTCTTGCAGTTGGGCGGGAACAACCTGGCGGGACGGCGCGCTACTCCCGGCCCGCCGGGCCCTGAGGGGCTACCCCCGGCCCGCCAGCCCCCGAGGGACTACCCCCGGCCCGCCTCCGGATGCGACCGCAGCCACCCCGCCCACGCCGACGTCACCATCTCGCGTACGTCCCGCTTGGCCGACCAGCCGAGCTCGGTGGCGATGCGGTCCGCCGAAGCCACCACCCGGGCCGGGTCGCCGGGGCGGCGCTGTGTCACGGTGGGCGGGCGGTCGTAGCCCGTGACCTCGTTGATCAGGGTGGCCATCTCCAGGACCGAAACGCCCTCGCCGCGGCCGATGTTGAGCGTCAGGTCGGTGCCGCGTGGCGCCGTGGCCAGCTTGCGGGCCGTCGCGACGTGGGCCTCCGCCAGGTCCACCACGTGGATGTAGTCGCGTACGCACGTGCCGTCCGGCGTCGGGTAGTCCGCGCCGAAGACGCGCGGGGCCTCGCCGTCCGTGAGCTTCTCGAAGACCATCGGGACCAGGTTGTAGACGCCCGTGTCGGCCAGCTCGGGGCTCGCCGCGCCCGCCACGTTGAAGTACCGCAGCGAAGCCGTCGACAGGCCGTGCGCCAGGCCCGTCGCGCGGACCAGCCACTCGCCCGCCAGCTTCGTCTCGCCGTACGGACTCATCGGGAGGCAGGGGGTCTCCTCCGTCACCAGGTCCACATCCGGCATGCCGTACACCGCCGCCGATGAGGAGAGGACGAAGGACGCGACTCCTGCTTCCGTCACCGCCGACAGCAGGACCCGAAGGCCCTCCACGTTCTCGTGGTAGTAGCGCAGGGGCTGCTCGACCGACTCGCCCACCTGCTTCTTCGCCGCCAGGTGCACGACACCCGTGACGGCGTGCTCCCGCAGGGTGCGGGACAGCAGCTCCGCGTCGAGCGTCGAGCCGGTCACCAGCGGCACGCCCTCCGGGACGCGCTCGGCGATGCCCGAGGACAGGTCGTCGTAGACCACGGCCCGCTCGCCCGCCTCCGTCATGGCGCGGACCACGTGTGCCCCGATGTATCCGGCGCCGCCGGTGATCAGCCAGGTCATCGTCAGTGAGCCTTCCCTGTTGTGTCCTCGTGTCCTCCAGTGACGTGCAGTCTCGCAGCCTCCGCGTACGAGCGGCGTCAGCGCCCGCCGCCGCCCACCCACCGCGCGAGCCGCCTGCGCGCCACGCCCGCCACGCCCCGCATCCCGGGTGCGAGGCGCACCGCCAGGTTCCCGGCCTGCGTCGCGTACGGCTGGGCGAGCAGGAGCCCCCGGCGCGACGGCAGCGCGGTGCGCCGCAGCAGTCCTGGGCCCGCGACCGCCCGCGCCGTCGTCTCGCGCGTCGTCCCGTCGCCGAAGTGCAGGCCGAGGCGCAGGTCCCATACGCCGCCGCCGAGCGAGCCCAGGTCGAGGACGACCTCGGTCAGCCAGGTGTCAGCGCCGGACTGCGAGGACTGCGAGGACTGCGAGGACTGGAACGCCGCCGTGCGGCGCAGTACCGGGCCCTCGCCGTTCCTCGGTGCGAGCTCCACGTCGACCGTCGTCGGGCCCGCGTCCGCCACCCGCCCGTACAGCTCGTGCAGCCGCAGCGTGAGGCGGCTCCTGTGCGCGCGGGGGCGCAGTTCGGCGTCCACCGCGAGCGGGAGGAGGCGGATGGGGCGTACCAGGAGGTGTTCCAGGGTCACCTGGGGGAGGTCCGGGGACCAGATGGGCGTGGTGCCGTCGGGCGAAAGCGCGTAGGGAGGCGAGAGGCGCGCGGGGCGGGCCGCCACCTCCTGGAGGCGGGTCAGGTCGCGCGGCTCGGGCGACGCCAGGATCACGCGGGCGATGACCCTGCCGGGCGCGGGCGCCGCGTCCAGGTCGGCCGTGTCGAAGGCCGCGAGGTACGCGCGCGTGGCCGTCCACCACTCCTGCCGGTACTCCGGGCTCCGCGCGGTGAGCTCACGTGCGTACATCCGCAGGCTGTGGTCGATGAACTTGGCCCGGGCCGCCCGTGCGAGCCGCTTGCCCGCCGTGCCCGACGCGCTCTGTGCCTCCCGGAGGATCTCGACCGACTGGCGGTGGGCCTCCAGGCGGGCCTGCCAGTTGGCGATGCCGGAGCGGTCCAGGGAGATCGACAGCTTGGCCGCCGTGCGGCGCACGTTCCATACGTAGACGGGGTCCGTGATCAGCGCGATGCGCGGGCCCGCCGCGAGGACGCGGGCCGTGAAGACGAAGTCCTCGTACGTGAAGCGGCCCTCGGGGAAGCGGAGGGTGTGCTTTCGCAGGAAGTCGGTGCGGTAGAGCTTGTTGACGCACAGGGTGTCGTGGACCAGGCGGGTGCGCAGCTCGGGGCGGGCGATGAGGCGGGCCTTCTTGTAGAGCATCGGCTGCCAGGGGGTCTCGCGCCCGGAGGGCAGCTCGCGGCGTACGCAGAGGCCGGTGACCACTTCGGCGTCGTGCCGCGCCGCGGCCTTGAGGAGGGCGTCCACCGCGCCCGGCGGCAGGACGTCGTCGCTGTCGAGGAACATCACGTACGCGGACGTCGTGGCCTCGATCCCGTCGTTGCGGGGAGTGCCGCAGCCCCCGCTGTTGGCGGCGCGGCGGATGGGTTTGACGCGCGGGTCCTCCTGGGCGAGCGCCGCGAGCAGCTCGCCGCTGCCGTCGGTCGAGCAGTCGTCGACGGCGATCACCTCGCGGACGGCGGGGCCCTGGGCGAGTGCCGAGCGCACCGCGTCCGTGACGTGCGCGGCGTCGTTGTAGCCGATCACGACGACGCAGACCTGGGGCGACGGGGGCGAGAGAGACAGAGAGGGATCCACGGGGGAAATTTTAGAGGTTGCCAGTAATTATCCGATTAAGGGGTCTTAAGCTGGTTCGTGTCCCCGTCGCTCGCCTTCGTGTTCCCGCCGGTGTTCCCCCCGGTGTTGCCGCCTCCCACCCGCGCGAGCACCTCGCCCGTCCGCGGTCCCCACGCCACCACCACGGCCTCCCCGGGCACCTTCTGGTCGGGCGAGAGCAGCAGCCAGCGCACGTGGTAGCGGCGGACGATCTGCCTGCGTTCGGCGTGTGTCGAGTCGGGGGAGAGGTAGTCGCGCACCTTCTGGAGGCGGTGGTTGCGCGTGTCCTCGGCGAGCGAGGCGTCCGGCCAGGCGGGGGCGACGAGGTTGGCGCCGTACGCCGGGACGGAGCGGGTGGGGTAGTAGCCGTTGGTCAGGACCACGTCGCCCTTGTGGACGTGGCTCAGTGCCCAGCCGTAGCCGGGCCAGCGCGGCGGCTGGTCGAAGCCCACCGGGTCCAGGGCGCGCGGCACGACCGCGCCCGCCTGGAGCGTGAAGAAGCCGATGGCCGCCCCGGTGGCCGCGACGCCCCCGAGCGCCATGCGCCACCGGCGCCAGGGACGGGGCGCGGCCAGCTCGATCGCGAGGGCGAACTGGAGGGGGACGAGGGTCAGGCCCAGGATGCGGCCGTAGGTGTAGTGGCCGCTCAGCCAGCCGTACGCCACGACCGCGCAGTCCAGGGCGAACATCAGGACCAGCGGGTCGCGCCGGTTCTTGCGGAACCTCAGGGCGAGCGCGGGCAGGCCGATCAGTGCGAGCCAGAACCGCTGCGGCATCTCGGTGTAGAGCTGCCGGTGGATCCAGTCGACGCTCTCGTCACCGACGAGGGAGAAGACGGAGTAGTAGGGCCAGCTCGCCGCGATCACCGCCGCCGTCACGGCGGTCACCGCCCACTTCCACAGCGCCGGGAGAGGGCGCGGGGCCGAGGCCGCGAACGCCACCACCCCGATCACCGCCGCCACGGACGAGATCGGGTGGACCAGCAGGATCACCCCGCACAGCGCGCCGAGACCCGCGTACGCAAGGACGCCCCGCGGTGACTTCGCGAGCGAACCC
The DNA here is from genome assembly GCF_039533825.1 of Streptomyces rectiviolaceus. Classification (NCBI taxonomy): domain Bacteria; kingdom Bacillati; phylum Actinomycetota; class Actinomycetes; order Kitasatosporales; family Streptomycetaceae; genus Streptomyces; species Streptomyces rectiviolaceus. The sequence continues at coordinate 1,928 of NZ_BAAAUG010000121.1, read as the reverse complement.
GCCCAGCTCCACGCCCAGAACGCCAGGCCGATCGCGAACGTCGAGGGGTAGGCGAGGTTCCCCGTCATCGACATCAGGCCGAGGTAGCCGCTCCACCACGCCATCCGGGTGCCCCAGAGCACCACCATCGCGAACAGGGCGAGAACGGGCGCCCATTGACTGGGCGTCAGGACCTTCACGAACCGGCCGATGCCCGTGAGCAGCACGAGCAGGTTCAGCGGACCCGCCAGCTTCACGACCTCCCAGCCCGCCAGTCCCGTCACGCGCGCGAAGACGCCCTGCGCCACCGCGTACGGCGAGTAGTACGGGCTGCCCGCGCCCGGCAGGTCCGCCATCGGGTGGCGCGGATGCAGCAAGTTGTCCTTGAGCCGCTCGACGACCGCCGCGTGCTGCCCGAAGTCGCAGCACATCGGCACCCGCCAGAAGGCGAGGGACATGACGATCCAGAAGAGGCCGCCGAACACGACGTACGGGCTCGGCCGCCACCGCGTGTGCCCGTGCAGTGCCGTCGCGCCATGGACCTGGCGGCGGGTGAGGAGGCCGGCTCCCCGCGTGGCCATGCTCATCGCATGAGCCTCTCCGCGACCCGGGCCGCGGCCTGCCCGTCGTCCAGGTGGCAGTAGGCCTCGCGGAACGCCGCGTACGCCTCCGCGTGCCGGGCCGTGAGGGAGTCCAGGTCGCGCAGCGCCTCGACGACCTCGCCGGTGGAGGCGAGCAGCGGGCCCGGCGCGCGGGTCTCGAAGTCGAGATAGAAGCCGCGGACCGTGTCGCGGTAGTGCTCCAGGTCGTAGGCGTGGAAGAGCATCGGACGCCCGGTGTGCGCGAAGTCGAACATCAGGGAGGAGTAGTCCGTCACCAACACGTCCGCGATCAGGAGGAGTTCGGCCGTGCGGGGGTGGGATGACACATCGCGTACGAAGGGTGCGCGGGCTCCGGGCAGGCGGCCCGCCGTCAGGGGGTGCTTGCGTACGAGCAGGACGTGGTCGTCACCGAGCACGTCCTGCGCCGCGGCGAAGTCGAGCGCGGGTTCGTAGCGGAAGCGGCCGGGGGAGTAGGCGAGGTGGTCCCGGTAGGTCGGCGCGTACAGGATGATCCGTTTGTCCGGGGCGATGCCCAGCTCGTGGCGCACGCGTTCGGCGACCTTGCCGCGGTCCTCGGAGAAGAGGATGTCGTTGCGGGGCGAGCCCGCTTCCATGACCTCGCCCTCGTAGGCGAGCGCGCGCCCCAGGTGGGGGGTCGAGAAGCGGTTCGGGGACACGAGCACGTCCCACTGGCGGGAGAGCTTCGGCAGGACGTCGAGGTGGCCGTGGTCGGCGTAGAGGGTGTCGGTGAGGTCGGTGCCGATGCGCTTGAGGGGCGCTCCGTTCCAGGTCTGTACGACGGTCTGCCCGTCCCGCCGCTCGAAGAAGTCGGGCAGATGGCCCGCGGTGACGATGCGCCGGCAGCGGGCGAGCGCCTCGTACCAGGCGGCGCTGTGCTCCTCCACGCCCTTCGCCCCGGCGGGCACCCGCGTCTGCTGGTCCCGCGTCACCCACAGGTGCTCGACGTCCGTGCCGCGCCGCACCAGCTCCTCGTGGACCGCGCGGGGCGAGTCCCCGTCGAAGTAGAGCACCGCGTCCCGCAGGGGCTGGGTGCGCCGGTGCGGATACTGCACGGTACGCAGCCGGTGCTGCCGGTAGGCGCCGCGTTCACCCCGCGCGAGCACAGACCCGGCTTCGATCAGCAGCCGATCCCCGAACCGCCGGTCGACGGTGAACTCCCGCCCGTCCACGGCCTGATGGAGCGGAAAGGCGGCGGACACGGAGGCAAGCAGCCGCACGGGCATGCCGTCTTCGGGATTCGAACGATGCGGGTCGCCTGCGGCGTGCGGGGCGTGCGGGGCGTGCGGGGCGTGCGACGCCGCGGCCCGCGATGCGCCACGCGCCGCG
>NZ_BAAAUG010000120.1:0-579 GCF_039533825.1 Streptomyces rectiviolaceus | reverse complement strand
CGCACGCCCTTGCCGCCGCGCTCGGCGGCCGCGACGTCCTGCTCCCGCGTCCCTGCCCCGCCTGGTGGGCGCCGCAGGTGCGGCTGCTCGGCCGGTCGGTCTACCACGTGCCGACGCCCGCCGAGTGCGGTGGCGTCCCCGATCCGTACGCCCTCATGGAGACCGTCCGCCGCATCCGTGCCGAGGGCGGCACCCCGCGTCTCCTCGTGCTCTCCGTCGCCGACGACCCCACCGCCACCGTGCCGCCGCCGGAAGTGCTGCACGAAGCCGTGGAGGCGGCCGGGGACGAGGGGCTGCACATCGTCAGTGACGAGACCTGGCGCGACACCCTGCACCGGCCGCACGACACCGTGCTCATCGGCCCCGCCGAGATGGATCCCGAACGGGTGACGGTCCTTGCCGACCTCTCCGGGGCGTTCCTGCCGCCGGGCTGGCCCGCCGCGGTCGCCCGGTTCCCGTCCGGTGCGAGCGGTGCCGCGCTGCGCTCCCGCACCCTGGACGTCCTGACCGCGCTCGGCGCGTGCGTGGCGGCGCCGGTGGGGGCTGCGGCGTCGTACGCCCTGGGCGAGCCGGACGAGG
>NZ_BAAAUG010000119.1:0-16141 GCF_039533825.1 Streptomyces rectiviolaceus | reverse complement strand
GCCCGCCCCCGCTCAGCCGACCGTTCCGCAGCAGGGCGGTGCGCCGGGTGGCGCGGCCTCGCCCGTGACCTCGGGGCCCGGCGGCGGCTCACCCTCGTGGGCGCAGCAGGTGCACCAGCTCGCCGAGGGGGACGGGCAGCAGCCGCCCGTCGTGCCGTGGAAGCCGGTGGCCAACGACCCGTTCCTGGCGATGGCGCAGAACCAGGCGGCGGGGCGCCCCGCCGGGCTCGGCAAGCGGTTCGCGGCGCGGCTCATCGACACGGTCGTCCTCGCGGCCGTGACGGGGGCCGCGGCTCTGCCGCTCGGCACGAAGGCCGCCGATCACGTCGACAGCAAGATCGACGCGGCGAAGATGTCCGGCGAGAAGGTCACCGTGTGGCTGCTCGACGGCACTACGGCGGGGTACCTGGGGATGGTCCTGGGCGTACTGCTCCTCTTCGGGGTCCTCTACGAGGTGCTGCCCACGGCCAAGTGGGGGCGGACGCTGGGCAAGAAGGTTCTTGGACTCCAGGTGCGGGACATGGAGGAGCACGAGACGCCGTCTTTCGGGTCGGCGCTGAAGCGGTGGCTCGTCTATGTGGTGCCGGGGGTCCTGGTGATCGGGGTCGTCGGCGTGCTGTGGGGTCTGATCGACCGCCCGTGGCGCCAGTGCTGGCACGACAAGGCTGCGGGAACGTTTGTGGCGGGCTAGTTTTTTCCTTTTCCCCAACCCCGCCCCTTCCCGAAAACCCGCTCGGGCGCGGGGGCCTTGGTTGCCCTCATCACCGGCTCCGCCGAGTTCGTCCTCAAACGCCGGACGGGCTGGATTTCCAGCCCGTCCGGCGTTTGAGGACATCTTGTCCGGGGTCTGGGGCGGAGCCCCAGGTAGGCCCGGGGCGCAGGCACGGTTTTCGGGAAGGGGCGGGGTTGGGGAAGGAAACCCCTTAACCCAGACAGCCGCTCGCCGGATGCGAACCCCACCCCCACGCGGTCGACTCGCCCCATGAGTACCGAACCGCCGCAATACCCGCCGCCCCCCGACGACGACCCCTTCAAGAAGCAGCCCCCGCCGCCCCCGCCACCCCCGCCGTACGGCGGAAGCGGAGGCGGAGGCGGAGACCCCTACGGCGGAGGCGGAGGGCCGTACGGCGGAGGGAACGACCCCCTCGCCGGCATGCCACCCCTGGCGGACAGCGGTAAACGCGTACTCGCCCGCATCCTCGACATGATCCTCGTCGGCGTGGTCGTCTGGCTGCTCTCCTGGGGCTTCGGCACGAACGAGTTCGACGTCGACCCGGACAAGGTCGAGTACGGAAAGAGCTTCGGGCAGTCCCTGCTCGCCGCCGTGCTCTACATCGCGTACGACAGTTTCATGATCTCCAGGACGGGCCAGACCCTCGGCAAGAAGTGGCTGGGGCTCAGGGTCGCGAATCTCAATGACGGGGCGACCCCCACCCTGCAGACCGCGCTCGTCCGCGCGGCCGTTCTCTGGCTGCCGTTCGCCTTCTGCTGCGCCTGCATCTGGACGGCGATCTGCGGCGGCTGGAGCTTCTTCGACAAGCCCTACAAGCAGGGCCTGCACGACAAGGCGGCCAAGACGGTGGTGGTCAGCACCGGCTGACGATCCAAAGACCGCTGCTGCTGCGGCGGCGGCAGCAGAGACGGCGGCGTATCCGCGGGCCCGTGATTCCTACGGGCCCGCCGGTTCGCGTACGGACTCGGCGAGGACGGGAGCGGGAGCGGCGGCACGCTGGACCGGAACGCGCTCGTCCGCGGTCCGGGCGGCGGGAGCGACCCGTGCGGCGGGTGAGGCCGCGGGTTGCGGCTGGGGAACCGTCATGGCCACCAGTAATCCGAGGCCGAGCGCGGCGGCGGCTATCACCGCGATCCCGATCCCCGAACTCGTCTGGGAGAGCAGCAACATGGCGAGCGTCGAGAAGACGACGGTCAGCGTGCCGTAGGTGATCTGCGCGGGGGTCGGGCGAGGCAGCGGCATGGGACGAGGCATGGCGTAATCCGTCCTCGGGACAGCGGATGCGGGGGTGGTCGAGCCCAATGTGAAGCTGTATACGAATCAAAGGGTGCCCGGCTGCGGCGACTTGAGAAGTGTCGCCTCGCGCTGTAGCGCACCGTCGATTGACTCTATTCCGCTGCATGCCCGACGGGAACGAGCAGTAAGCGTGACCTAACCCACGGTGCGGCAGCACAGGGGGCGCACGGGTTCATGACGTCCATCAAGTGGACGGTGGGACGCGCCCGTTGACCATGCCCACGGGCGGGCGTACGCGTCCGGATAGCGGACCTCGGGGTCTGCATAGTGCACTTGGCCTGTTCAAGTCAAGGTCTGTCTTTTCTCCCGTATCTCCGGTCGAATGTCGTCACTTGTGACGCGTATCGCGCGCGGACCTCCTCCGACCGGGACCTCGGCCCGCCTCCGCGCGGACGCGGGGGAGGACAGCATCAAGTGACAGTCAGAAGACGGACGTTCAGAGCCACCGCGGCTGCCGTGGCGATGGCCGCGGCAGCCGCCACGTTCTCGGCAGCCACCGCATCGGCCGAGGACAACGGGCCGACCGGAGCTCCCGCCATCGACCGGCAGGACCCGAGCAGGGCCAAGGCGCAGGCCGACCACGACCTCGACGGGCCCTTCAGCAAGCAGCAGGCCCAGCAGCGCAAGGCGGCGCTTCAGCAGGTCGTCGCGGGCGACGCCAAGGTCCAGAAGCGCGGCGGCTCCCAGGTCGTGAAGCTCGACGACAAGAAGTACGTCGAGCTGGGCCGGGAGAAGACCGACAAGATCTTCACGATCCTGGTGGAGTTCGGGGACAAGGTGGACGACACCACCATGTACGACCCCGACGGTCCGGAAGGCCCCGAGGCGCCGGTCAAGAAGTACGGCGGCAAGGCAGGACCGGCGCACAACAAAATAGCCCAGCCGGACCGTGCGAAGGACAACAGCACGGCCTGGCAGAAGGACTACAACCAGAAGCACTTCCAGGACCTCTACTTCGGTGAGGGCAAGGACGCCAAGGGCAAGACCAAGCACTCCCTGAAGACCTACTACGAGAAGACCTCCTCCGGCCGCTACTCGGTCGACGGCGAGGTCTCCGACTGGGTCAAGGTCGACTACAACGAAGCGCGGTACGGCTCCAATTACTGCGGCGACACCAACTGCGCCAACGTCTGGGACGCGGTGAAGGACGGCGTCACCGCCTGGACCAAGGACCAGAAGGCCCAGGGCCGCACGGACGCCCAGATCAAGGCGGACCTCGCCAAGTACGACCTCTGGGACCGCTACGACTTCGACGGCGACGGCGACTTCAACGAGCCCGACGGGTACATCGACCACTTCCAGGTCGTCCACGCGGGCGAGGACGAGTCGGCCGGCGGCGGCGCCGAGGGCACCAACGCCCTGTGGGCGCACCGCTGGTACGCGTACGGAAGCGATGCGGGCAAGACCGGTCCCGGCGAGAACAAGGCGGGCGGCACGCAGATCGGCGACTCGGGCATCTGGGTCGGCGACTACACGATGCAGCCCGAGAACGGCGGCCTCGGCGTCTTCGCGCACGAGTACGGCCATGACCTCGGCCTGCCCGACCTGTACGACACCACGGGCAAGGGCGAGAACTCGGTCGGCTTCTGGTCGCTGATGTCGGCCGGTTCGTGGCTCGGCACGGGCAAGGACGCCATCGGTGACCTGCCCGGCGACATGACCGCCTGGGACAAGTTCCAGCTGGGCTGGCTCGACTACGCCAAGGCCAAGGCCGCGACGACGTCCGAGCACAAGCTGGGCGTCTCCGAGTACAACACCCGGCACCGCCAGGCGCTCGTCGTCGACCTCCCGAAGAAGGCCGTCACCACCACGGTGACCAAGCCCACCGAGGGCTCCAAGCAGTGGTGGAGCGACCAGGGCGACGACCTCAAGAACACCCTGACGCGCTCGGTCGACCTGACCGGCAAGTCCAAGTCCGAGCTCACGCTGGACGGTTGGTGGGACATCGAGGCCAACTACGACTACCTCTACACCGAGGTGTCGACGGACGGCGGCGCCAACTGGACGCCGGTGGACGGCACCGCGGACGGCAAGCCCATCCCGCGCGACGCCGGTGACAAGCCCGCGTTGACCGGTGCCTCGGGTGCGTACAAGAAGCTCGCGTTCCCGCTCGACGCGTACGCGGGCAAGAAGATCGACGTCCGTTTCCGGTACTCCACGGACGGCGGCGCGGGCGGCAAGGGCTTCGCGGCCGACGCCCTCGCGGTCACCGCGGACGGCGCCAAGGTCTTCGAGGACGGCGCCGAGGGCGACGACAACGGCTGGACGGCGAAGGGCTTTTCGCGCATCGGTGAGTCCTTCACCAAGAAGTACGACCAGTACTACCTCGCCGAGAACCGGCAGTACGTGTCGTACGACAAGACCCTGAAGGTCGGCCCGTACAACTTCGGCTTCTCGAAGTCGCGTCCGGACTGGGTCGAGCACTACGCGTACCAGACCGGCCTCATGGTCTGGCAGTGGGACACCTCGCAGAAGGACAACAACACCAGCGCCCACCCGGGTGAGGGTCTGATCCTTCCGGTGGACGCGCACGCCAAGCCGCTCAAGTGGGCGGACGGCACGCTGCTGCGCAACAAGATCCAGCCGTTCGACGCGCCCTTCAGCAAGTTCGCGACGGACAAGTTCACGCTCCACAACGCGGACGTCGCGCTGAAGATCAAGTCCCAGAAGGGTGTCCCGGTCTTCGACGACCACAAGGGCACCTACTGGTTCAAGGAGAACGGCACGGGAAGTGTCAAGGTCACTGACACCAACACCCAGATCAAGATCATCAAGCAGCCGAAGGATGGCTCCTCGATCACGGTCCAGGTGGGTCCCTCTAAGAAGTAATTAGCGTTTCCGCAGGTCAAGCCATGATCGGCCGTCGCCCTCTAGCGGGCGGCGGCCGATCGTGTTTAGGTGCGTCCTGTGGATTTCTTATTGACACGGGGTCCGGCTGTATCGGACCTGGGCCCCGTGCGACGTCTCACGGGGGTGTGACCAGCCATGTCCGCAGGAGGTTTCAGCAAGCTGCCGAACGGCAGCGTGGTGGTGGCCTTGACCCTGCCGAGCCCTTTCGCGGGCTGCGGCAATGTCCGGATGATCGTCCACGCGGTGAACCGCGCGAGGGCGCTGACGCGCCTGCGGAACCTCGGCATGCGCGCCGTGTATCTGCGGGGCAACGCGGAGCCGCCTACGCCGGACGAGATCACGGCGGTGCTTCATCACCCGGATGGGCTGATATGGCGTACGGCGCCGGACGCTGCCGCTGAGCTTTGGCATCCCATCAGGGCCCTGAAGCGGCAGAGACCTGGCGGTCGGCCTGAGGCCAGTCCCAGCCCTTCGGGCGTGTGAGGGGCGGCTCTGCCCGGGGCTGGGCCTGGCCTGGGCTGGGCTGGGCATGCGAGATTACCTGCGGGCCCGGTGGGGGCTTGTCGCGCAGTTCCTCGCGCCCCTTACGGGGGCCGGTCGCGCCCCGCGGCGGAGCCGCACGTGTTGCAGCCTCGCGCCCCTTACAGGGCTCAGACCACCGGCTTGCCCGTTAGCTCCACGCCCGCCGTTCGCAGCTCCTCCAGGGCCCGCTCGGTGCTTTCCTTGGAGACGCCGGCGGTCAGGTCGAGCAGGACGACCGTGGTGAACCCCTCCCGCACCGCGTCGAGCGCGGTGGCGCGCACGCAGTGGTCCGTGGCGATGCCCACCACGTCCACCTCGGTGATCTTGCGGGCCCGCAGCCAGTCCGCCAGCGGGACGTCGTTCTCGTCGGTGCCCTCGAAGCCGCTGTAGGCGGCCGAGTAGGCCCCCTTGTCGAAGACCGCGTCGATCGCCCCGGACGCGACGACCGGCGCGAAGTTCGGATGGAACCCGGTCCCCTCAGTCCCCGCCACACAGTGCGGCGGCCAGGAGCGCACGAAGTCCGGGTGGTCGGAGAAGTGGTCGCCCGGCTCGATGTGGTGATCGCGGGTGGCCACCACGTGCCGGTAGCCGGCCGGAGCCTGGCCGATCAGCTCGGTGATCGCGGCGGCCACGTCCGATCCCCCCGCGACCGCGAGGCTGCCGCCCTCGCAGAAGTCGTTCTGCACATCGACGACGATCAGAGCGCGGCGCATCGGGTGTCCTTCGGCTCGGCAAGACTCGTAGGCGTTGGGGGAGGGAGAGGGGACTCGGCCGGATGAACCGAGCGTAGAGACTTCGGTCGCGTTGCGGGAGAGGGCGTTCGAACGCCCTGCCCTTCGCTCCGGCGCACGAAGCGGGTGGGGTTCACCGGCATCAGACGTACTCCGTCGGAATGACCGCCTCGCCCTTCGACAGCTGCGTGGCAGACAGCGGGAGCCGCTCCCGTGCCGCCGCGTGCCGGTCGCGCACGGTGTCGAGCGGCTCGCGCGCCACCACCTCGCCGCCCTTGACCAGCTCGACGAGGAGCTGGTGGTCGGCGAGCTCCACCGGCACCGCACCCGTGCCGATCACCTCGGTCTCGGCGACCCCGTGCTCGTCGGGCCGCCGCGCGGCCCACTTGCGGCCGCCCACCGACGACTTGGCGCCCAGGGACTTCTTGGCCACCGGCTCCAGCGGAGCCTTCGGGTCCGCCGAGTGGGCGCGGGCCACCAGCTTGTAGACCATCGAGCAGGTCGGGTGCCCGGACCCGGTGACGAGCTGTGTGCCGACGCCGTACGCGTCCACCGGCGCCGCAGCAAGCGAGGCGATGGCGTACTCGTCGAGGTCGGAGGTCACGACGATCTTCGTCTTCGTGGCGCCGAGCTCGTCGAGCTGCTGGCGCACCCGGTGCGCGACCAGGAGCAGGTCACCGGAGTCGATGCGCACGGCGCCGAGCTCGGGCCCCGCGACCTCGACGGCGGTACGGACGGCCTCGGTCACGTCGTACGTGTCCACGAGGAGGGTGGTGCCGGGGCCCAGGGAATCCACCTGGGCCTGGAACGCGTCGCGTTCGTTGTCGTGCAGAAGGGTGAAGGCGTGGGCCGACGTGCCGACCGTGGGGATGTCGTAGCGGAAGCCGGCCGCCAGGTCGGACGTGGTGGCGAAGCCGCCGACATACGCGGCGCGCGAGGCGGCGACGGCCGCGAGCTCGTGCGTACGCCGTGCGCCCATCTCGATCAGCGGGCGCTCACCGGCGGCCGATGCCATCCGGGACGCGGCGGCCGCGATCGCCGAGTCGTGGTTGAGGATGGAGAGGATGACCGTCTCCAGGAGCACGCACTCCGCGAAGGAGCCCTCGACACGCAGGATGGGCGAGCCGGGGAAGTAGACCTCGCCCTCCGGATAGCCCCAGATGTCGCCGCTGAAGCGGTAGGAGGAGAGCCACTGGAGTGTTTCCTCGTCGACGACACGGCGGTCGCGCAGGAATCCGATGACGTCGGCGTCGAAGCGGAAGTTCTCGACGGCGTCCAGGACCCGGCCGGTTCCGGCCACCACTCCATAGCGGCGCCCCTCGGGCAGTCTGCGCGTGAAGACCTCGAAGACGGAGCGCCGATCGGCGGTGCCGGCCTTCAGCGCGGCCTGCAGCATCGTGAGCTCGTAGTGATCCGTGAAGAGCGCTGTCGACGGAACATCCACCGGCAGCCCAAGGTCCGCTGTGTTCATATGAAGGATGCTACCCCGCATCTCGTCACTCTGACGATTTCGTGAGCCCATTTGTGCGAGGGCCCCCTACGGGTGGCAGCATGGGACAAGTGAGTACGGCTCCCGCAGAGATCACCCGCCCGGAATCGGACGAAGAGACCTTCGCCGTCCCGGAGCCCGACGTCCCCTGGATCACGCTCGTCCACAACGACCCGGTCAATTTGATGAGTTACGTGACCTATGTGTTCCAGTCCTACTTCGGGTACTCGAAGGAGAAGGCCACGAAGCTCATGAAGGACGTGCACCACAAGGGCCGCGCGGTCGTCTCCACCGGCTCCCGCGAGGAGATGGAGCGCGACGTACAGGCCATGCACGGATACGGGCTGTGGGCCACCCTCCAGCAGGACCGGAAGTAGCGACGCATCTGATGCCAGGACAATTCGAAGCCATTCCCGGGGGCGGCGCGGCCGTCGCGCTCGACGAGGTCGAGATCTCGATCATCCGGTCCCTCGCCGTGCAGCTCCTGGAGCTGATCGGTCCGGGCCCGGCCGAGGACGCCTCCGACGACCCCCTCGCTGAGCTGTTCGCGGAGGGCCCGAGCGAGCCGCCCACCGACCCGGTTCTCCAGCGGCTCCTGCCGGACGCTTACGGCGGCCCCGGCAGTGAGAAGGCCGATGAGGACGAACTGCGCGCGTACTCATCGGAGTTCAGGCGCTTCACCGAGAACGACCTGCGGGCCAAGAAGCGTGACGACGCCCTGGTGGTGATCCGCTGCCTGGACGCCACGACGTCCAAGGGTGAGGGCGGCGCCGTCCTGAAGCTGACCGCCGACGAGTCGCGGCACTGGCTCGGCGCGCTCAACGACCTCCGCCTCGCGATCGGCGCGCGCCTCGAGGTGACCGACGAGGACGACACGGACCTGCTCTACCAGCTGCCGGACTCCGACCCGCGCAAGCCGATGGTGATGGCCTACCTCTGGCTCGGCGGGCTGCAGGAGACGCTCGTCGGCACGCTCATCGGTTAGAAGTCACACCGGGGTCCGCGCAAAGTCGTTGTATCTAGCAGCGGTTACCCTCTGTTCGCTCATCGGACGCTCAAATCCGGATAACGATCGCGTCACTTCAGTGCCCTTCTTTGACGCGCCGAGGGAATTTTGTCCGGTTCTTCTCGTGGCGTGGGCCACACGTGGCTGAGCCGATCACTCTTGCGGCCGTGATAAATCTTCACGACCACTCGGTGACGCCACCCATGTCACCGATGGCGCTCGGTCCGGCAGACCGCCGGTAGCACTCCATCCATATCCGGGGGGATCAGGACCTGATCCGTGGCCATACGCAGACTGCGGGCACGGATCAGCGTGGAGAAAGGCGTCACCATGACCTCAGTGCAGGTCGAAGAGCATCACGACGGCAATGAGGCCGACGGAGCGGGCGGTTCGTCCGGTTCGTCAGGCGAGGGTTATCAGCGCGGGCTCGGAGCCCGGCAGATCCAGATGATCGCGATCGGCGGTGCCATCGGCACCGGCCTGTTCCTCGGCGCGGGCAAGGCCATCCACAAGGCCGGTCCGAGCCTCATCCTGGCGTACGCCATCGCCGGCCTTGTCATCTTCTTCATCATGCGCGCCCTGGGCGAGCTGCTCATGTACCGCGCCGTCTCGGGCTCCTTCTCGGAGTACGCGCGCGAGTTCATCGGCCCGTTCTTCGGATACGTGACCGGCTGGACGTACTGGCTCTTCTGGGTCGTCACCGGCATCACGGAAGTCACGGCCGCGGCCCAGTACATGCAGTACTGGACACACGGCTCCATCCCACAATGGGCGTACGCGCTGATCTTCACGGTCATCCTGTACGGAGCCAACCTGATCTCCGTGAAGCTCTTCGGTGAGCTCGAGTTCTGGTTCTCGATGGTCAAGGTCACCGCGATCATCGGCATGATCCTCATCTGCGCCGGCATCCTCACCATCGGCTTCTCCGACGCCGGTGACACCGCTTCCGTCTCCCACCTGTGGGACCAGGGCGGCTTCTTCCCGAACGGCATCGGCTCCACGCTGATGACGCTGCAGATCGTGATGTTCGCCTTCCTCGCCGTCGAGCTGGTCGGCGTCACCGCGGGCGAGTCCAAGGACCCGAAGACCGTCCTGCCCAAGGCCATCAACACCGTGCCGTGGCGCATCGCCGTCTTCTACGTCGGCGCGCTCATCATGATCCTCTCGGTCGTCCCGTGGACGGAGTTCGTGCCGGGCGTCTCGCCGTTCGTCGCCGCCTTCGACAAGATGGGCCTCGGCGTCGGCGCCGCGATCGTCAACTTCGTCGTCCTGACGGCCGCGCTCTCCTCCTGCAACTCCGGCATGTACTCCACCGGCCGCATGCTGCGCGACCTGGCGCTGAACGGCCAGGGCCCGAAGTTCTTCACCAAGCTGACGAAGAACGGCCTGCCGCTCGTCGGCACCACCTTCTCGGCCGCGCTGATGCTGGTCGGCGTCTGGATCAACTACCAGTGGCCGGGCGAGGCGTTCAACTACGTCGTCTCCTTCGCGACCATCTCCGGCATGTGGGCCTGGATCATGATCCTGGTCTGCCAGATCAAGTACCGCCGCAAGGCCGACCGCGGCGAGCTGCCGCAGTCCACCTTCCGGGCGCCGGGCGCTCCGTACACGAGTTGGTTCGCCCTCGCCTTCATCGCGATGGTCATCGTGATGATGGGCGTCGACAAGGACGCGCGGATCTCGCTGTACGCGGCTCCGGTCTGGGCCCTGATCCTCGGCGTCGGCTACCTGATCATGCAGAAGCGTGGCGCGCAGCCGACGGGTGGCGGCGAGGCGGGACCGAAGGACGCGGTCAAGTCCTGATCACCACCTGATCCCAGCATGTGGGCCCGTTCGTACCACCCTTCGGTACGGGCGGGCCCTTCTGCTTATCCTGGCTGCCATGCTGACCCTGACCCAGGCCCTCCACGACCAGATCGTCGCGCACGCGCGCCAGGACCACCCCGACGAGGCCTGCGGTGTGGTCGCGGGCCCGGAGGGCACCGGCCGTCCGGAACGCTTCATCCCGATGCTGAACGCGGCCCGCTCGCCCACGTTCTACGAGTTCGACTCGACCGACCTCCTCAAGCTCTACCGCGAGATGGACGACCGCGACGAGGAGCCGGTGATCGTCTACCACTCGCACACCGCGACCGAGGCGTACCCCTCGCGCACGGACATCACGTACGCCAACGAGCCGGGCGCCCACTACGTCCTGGTCTCCACGGCCGACACCGACGACGCCGGCGACTTCCAGTTCCGCTCCTTCCGGATCGTGGACGGCGAGGTCGCCGAAGAAGAGGTGAAGGTCGTCCAGGCATACTGAGCCCCACCTTGAGGCGGCAGGACCCAGGAAGCCGGTGCGAATCCGGCACGGTCCCGCCACTGTGACCCCACCCTTCGCGGGCGGGGCAGTCAGGAACTGACCTGCCGCCTTCTTCTCCCACGACGCAGGGGACGCGGAAATCCCCTGGAGGAGGCAGCTCAGCCATGTCCCGCCCCATACGCACCCGCACGCGCCTGCGCGTGCTCACAGCCGCGGCCCTGCTGGTCCCGCTCGCCGCGTGTTCGTCCTCCGGCGACGCGGAGTCGAAGCCGTCCTCCAAGACCCCCGGCTTCCCGTACACGGTCACGAACTGCGGTGTGAAGACGACGTACGAAGAACCCCCGAAGCGCGCCGTGACGATGAACCAGCACGCGACGGAAGTGATGCTGGAGCTGGGCCTCAAGGACCGCATCGCGGGCACGGCCTACCTGGACGACAAGGTCCTGTCGAAGTACGCGAAGGCGTACGCGGACACCCCCGTCCTCGCCAAGGAATACCCCTCCTACGAGAAGCTCCTGGCCGCCAACCCCGACTTCGTCTACGGCGGCTACGCGAGCGCCTTCCAGGCGGGCGAGGGCCGCAGCCGCGGGGCCCTGGCGAAGTCCGGCGTCGAGAGCCGCCTCAACGTCGAGGGCTGTGCGAAGCGGGCGGTGTCGATGGACGACGTCTACAAGGAGGTCCGGGAGGTCGGCAGCACCTTCGGAGTGCGCCCGCGGGCGGACAAGTGGGTGGGCGCGGCCAAGCGCGAACTGGCCGAGACGGAAGCGAGGTCGAGGTCGAAGTCGAAGAAGCCCGTCCCGGCCTTCGTCTACGACAGCGGCGACAAGACAGCCTTCACGGCGGGCGGCCGGGGCATCGGCAACGACATCATCGAGCGGGCGGGCGGCCGCAATGTCTTCGCCGACCTGGACAAGGCCTTCGGCGACGCCTCCTGGGAGTCGGTGGTCGACCGCAACCCCGAGGTGATCGTGATCCTCGACTACGGCGGCACGACGGTCGCCCAGAAGAAGAAGCGCCTCCTGGACGACCCGGTCCTGGCGAACGTCCCCGCCATCAAGCACAAGCGCTTCGCGGTACTGCCGCTGTCGGACGCGGTGGTGGGGGTGCGGGCACCGGGGGCGGTGAAGAAGCTGGCGGACCAGCTATGAGGGGGCTTTTCCAGCCGGGAAGACGACTGCGTCCGGCTGAGCCGGAGCTTTGCGCACCGTCATCACCGGCTTCGCCGAGTTCGTCCTCAAACGCCGGACGGGCTGATTTGTTTCAGCCCCTCCGGCGTTTGAGGAGCGGGGTCTGGGGCGGAGCCCCAGTTTCGGGAAGGGGCGGGATTGGGGAGAGCCCCGCCAGGGTCACACCGCCCCGCAGACGACTGGGCTACGCGACAGTCATCGCGGCGCTCCTCGCGGCCCTCGCGGCAGCGGTCGTAGCGGGCCTCGCCCTGGGCTCCGTCCGGATCCCCCCGGCCGACGTACTGAAGATCCTGACGGGCGGCGCGGACCCCTCCCCGTTCCGCACGATCGTGCTGGACGTCCGCCTACCCCGGGTCCTGCTCGGCGCAGCCGTAGGCGCCGGCCTAGCCGTCATCGGCACCGTCCTCCAGGCCCTGGTGAGAAACCCCCTGGCCGACCCCTTCCTCCTCGGCGTCTCCTCCGGAGCCTCCGCGGGAGCCGTCGCCGTCATCGTCATCGGCAGCGTCTTCGGCCTGGGCGCGGGCCTGGCCACCACCGTCACCATCCCGGCCGCGGCCTTCGCCGGCGCCCTGCTCTCGCTGCTCGTCGTCTACACCCTGGCAAGGTCCGGCGGCGGCGGCTTCGCCACCGGCCGCCTGATCCTGGCCGGAGTGGCCGTCTCGTACATCCTCTCCGCCCTGACCAGCCTGATCCTGATCATGGCCGACAGCGCGGACCACCTGAAGGAAGTCCTGTACTGGACGCTCGGCGGCCTCGGCAGCGCCCGCTGGGACATGCTCGCCCTGCCCGGCATCGCACTCGTCGCGGGCACGGCGCTGCTCGTCGCCCTGGCACGGCCGCTCGACCTGCTCCTGGTGGGAGAGGAGGGTGCCACCGTCCTCGGCCTGGACACCGCCCGCTTCCGCGCCGCCGTCTTCGTCCTCGCCTCGCTCCTGACCGGCGTACTCGTCGCGTACAGCGGAGCCATCGGCTTCGTCGGCCTGATGGTGCCGCACGCGGCCCGGATGCTCGTCGGCGCCGCGCACCGGGCGCTCCTGCCTGTGGTGGCCCTGATGGGCGCGGTGTTCCTGGTGGCCGCCGACCTCGCCGCGCGCACGGTCGCGGCGCCGCAGGACATCCCGGTCGGTGTCCTGACGGCGCTGACGGGCGGCCCGTTCTTCCTCTGGATGCTGCGAAGGAACCGTACGGAGGCGACCGCATGAGCAACCCGGCAGTCCTGAGCACCGAGTCCCTCTCCTACCGCGTGGGCGGGGAGAGCGGAAAGAGCGGCAAGACCCTCGTCGACGACGTCACCCTGCACGCCGCCCAGGGCGAGACCATCGGCCTCGTCGGCCCCAACGGCAGCGGCAAGACCACCCTCCTGCGCTGCGTCTACGGCACCCTCACCCCCACCGGCGGGCGCGTTCTCCTGGACGGCGACGACCTCGCCGCCCGCTCGGCCAAGGACCGTGCCCGCCGCATCGCCACGGTCCCGCAGGACGGGCACACCGGCTTCGAGCTCACCGTCCGGCAGATCGTCGCCATGGGCCGCTCCCCGCACAAGCGCTTCTGGGAGGCGGACACGGCGGAGGACGAGAGGCTGGTCCTTGCGGCCCTGGAGCGGGTCGGCGCTGACGGCCTCGCGCACCGCGTCTTCGCCGGGCTCTCCGGCGGTGAGCGCCAGCGCGCGCTGGTGGCGAGGGCATTGGTGCAGCAGCCGGGCGTCCTCGTGCTCGACGAACCGACCAACCACCTGGACATCCGCTATCAACTGGAGATCCTTGCCCTGGTCCGCGATCTCGGCACGACGAATCTCCTGGCGCTGCACGACCTCAATCTGGCGGCGTACTACTGCGACCGTCTGTACGTGCTCGACGCGGGCCGCCTCGTCGCGTCTGGCCCCCCGAAGGAGGTCCTGACCAGCGAGCTCCTCGCCGAGGTGTACGGGGTGACGGCAGAGGTCTCGGTGCACCCCGCGACCGGGGCGCCGACGGTCACATATCTCCCGCCATCCACGTGATGGACGTAATCCGTCCACCATGCGAGATCACATTCCAGAACCCGGACCGGGAATCGATACGATGACCGCATGGTTCCCCACGACGTGAGCGACAAGATGCCGGGCATGCTGCTCGTTGCGCGTCTGCACGTCGATTTGTGCAGGCTCTCCAGCGCGATCTGTTCGCGCTGACAGCCGCCGCCGTACGGCCGTGAGCCGCGGCGCCACCCCCGCGTAACGCCTATGCCTACGCACCCGCACTTACGCACTCGCACGACCGGGCCGCCGCGCGCCCACCCACGTGACTTCTCCCGACAGGAGCCCCCAGCCATGGCCATCGAGGTCCGCATCCCGACCATCCTCCGCACCTACACCGACGGCGCCAAGGCCGTCGAGGGCAGCGGGGACACTCTCGCCGAGCTCTTCACCGACCTCGACTCGCGGCACGCGGGCATCGCCGAGCGACTCATCGACCCGGCGAACGACGGCAAGCTGCGCCGCTTCGTGAACGTCTACCTGAACGACGAGGACGTCCGCTTCCTGGACGGCGTCTCCACCAAGCTCACGGACGGCGACAACGTCACGATCCTCCCGGCCGTGGCCGGCGGCATGGTCTGATCGCGGATGCCTCGCTACGACTCCCCGCTGGCGGCCGTGGGCAACACGCCCCTGGTCCGCCTGCCGCGCCTGTCCCCTTCCGGTGACGTCCGCATCTGGGCGAAGCTGGAGGACCGTAACCCGACCGGTTCCATCAAGGACCGCCCGGCGCTGCACATGGTCGAACAGGCGGAGAAGGACGGGCGGTTGACGCCCGGCTGCACGATCCTGGAGCCGACGTCCGGCAATACGGGCATCTCGCTCGCGATGGCGGCCAAGCTCAAGGGCTACCGCATCGTGTGCGTCATGCCGGAGAACACCTCCCAGGAGCGGCGTGAGCTCCTCGCCATGTGGGGCGCGGAGATCATTCCGTCCCCGGCGGCAGGCGGCTCCAACACGGCGGTACGCGTCGCCAAGGAGCTGGCGGCCGAGCACCCGGACTGGGTGATGCTCTACCAGTACGGGAACCCGGACAACGCGGGCGCGCACTACGCGACGACCGGTCCTGAGATCCTCGCGGACCTGCCCTCCGTCACCCACTTCGTGGCGGGCCTCGGCACGACCGGCACTCTCATGGGAGTGGGCCGCTTCCTGCGCGAACAGAAGCCGGACATCAAGATCGTCGCGGCGGAGCCCCGCTACGACGACCTCGTGTACGGCCTGCGGAACCTGGACGAGGGCTTCGTCCCCGAGCTCTACGACGCGTCGGTCCTGACGACCCGCTTCTCGGTCGGCTCGGCGGACGCGGTGACGCGGACCCGTGAGCTGCTCCAGCAGGAGGGCATCTTCGCCGGCGTCTCCACCGGGGCCGCGCTGCACGCGGCGATCGGCGTCGGCAAGAAGGCGGTGGCCGCGGGGGAGTCCGCCGACATCGTCTTCGTGGTGGCGGACGGCGGGTGGAAGTACCTCTCGACGGGCGTCTACACCGCCGAGACGACCGAGGCGGCCATCGAGACGCTGCAGGGTCAACTCTGGGCTTGAGAGCAGACGCAGATCAAACGCCGGACGGGCTGGATGTTCCAGCCCGTCCGGCGTTTGAGGACGAACTCGGCGAAGCCGGTGACTGACGGCGCGCCCTACCCGGCCAGGTACCGCACTTGATCCCACAGCGCCGGATCCACGATCCCCGCCCGCCTGCGGAACTCCCACACCGGCACGTCCCGCAGCTCGTCGGTCTCCAGGAAGCTGGGGCGCCCCCGCGCGTCGCCCACCGACCCGGGCGGCAGCGGGATCACCCCGGCCCGCTCGTCGTGGTACTTGCTGGTGATCTTCGCGACGACCGCGCTGTGCCCCCG
Source organism: Streptomyces rectiviolaceus (assembly GCF_039533825.1). Lineage (NCBI taxonomy): Bacteria > Bacillati > Actinomycetota > Actinomycetes > Kitasatosporales > Streptomycetaceae > Streptomyces > Streptomyces rectiviolaceus. The sequence continues at coordinate 152 of NZ_BAAAUG010000119.1, read as the reverse complement.
CACGGACAGGACGAGGCAGGGCCGGTCCTTGTTGCCGGGCCCGTCCTCGTAGGGCACCTTCGCCCACCAGATCTCCGCGGGCTTGGGCGCGGGCAGCCTGCGCCGCGGGCCCCGTGGCCTGCCCGGCGGCCGGGTGGTCCGGCCGCGGGGTC
>NZ_BAAAUG010000118.1:59645-67682 GCF_039533825.1 Streptomyces rectiviolaceus | reverse complement strand
CGTCTCTGGTACGGCGACGGCATCGGCCGCGTCCACGCCCTCGTCCGGCCCGGTGAACCCCGCGAAGCGGGCGCCTCGGCGGCGGCGCGGGCGGCTGGACGCACCGCGCGACTTGCGGCCCTGTTTGGGGACGCGGGGGGCGTCGCGGGGCGACGGGGCTTCGGGGTCCGGGCCGGAGTCGAAACCGGAGCGGGAGTCGGAGCCGGAGTCGAAGTCGGAGCCGACGGAGAGGGTGCGGGAGTCGGGAGCTGGAGCACCCTGGCCGTCCAGGGGTCCCAGGGGCTCGCCGAACTCCCGTGTCCGGGCGCCGAGTTCCGGCGATCCGGCGCCACGGACACGGTCACGGTCACCGACAGCGGCCCCGAAACCGGACGGCGCCTGCTCGTCGAAGGCGTCGAACTCCTCGGCCCCGAAGTCCACCGCCGACCGGCCCCTGAAGCCGCCCGACACCTGAACACCAGCACCAGCGCCAGCACCACCGGCCGCCGGTCCGCCCCCGAAGTCGTCCGCCACCTCAGCCGCGAAGTCGTCCGACACCGGAGCCCCGAAGTCCACCCACTGCGGGCGATCCGCCCGGTCCAACCGCTCGATGCGCTCCCGGAGTTCCGCGCACCGCGCGGTCGCCCGCTCGTAGTCGTCGCGGACCCAGGCCAGGTCGCGGTTGAGCCGCTCCACCTCGTCCTGCGTGGCCGCGGAGGCGAGCGAACGGCCCAGGTCCGCCTGCCGTTCCACGGCGAACCGCTGCTCGGTGAGCATCATGTCGAGGCGCTCGCCCAGCAGCCCGCGACCACCGGGCCGTGCGTCGTACGCGGCCAGCGAGGCCCCGTGCAGCGCCAGCGCCCGCTCCGTCTCCCGCTCGGCGGCCTGCGCCCCGTACCCGGCGGCCAGGTCGTGCAGCAGCGCCTCCACCACGTCCCACGGGGGCACTTCCGAGCCATCCAGGCAGGCCTGCATCCCCTCGGGGTCACGGGACCAGAACACGCCGCACCACCCGGCGCCCGGATCGAGCCGCGCCAGGAGATCTCTCAGGTATCTCGCGAACTCCCTGACCTGATCCGGGAGTTGTCCTACTGCCATCCGAGCCAGCACCGCCCCATGGAGCCTGGAGTCTTCCGGTCCGGAAGATAACACCAGTCGTGTTACGGGACGACTACACGCAGTTTTCCGGCCGACCCACAGCGCCTCACACGCCGCCGTCCGCGGGGTGAGCGAGGACGGAGGCGCACAGCCTCCGCAGTCCCGCGTGCAGTTGCCCGGCACTCACGCCCTGGCTGGTCAGATGCTCGACCAGGTCGCTGCGGACGGCGGCGAGCAGGGCGTGCGCGAGGTAGTCGGCGTCCTCGCGTCTGTGTACGCCGGACAGCATCCCGGCGACTTCGGAGTGCCACAGGCCGTACGCCGGATTGAGGTAGGGGCTGCCGGCTCCCGCCCGTTCCATGGCGAGCATCAGCGTGCGCTGGTTCAGCTTGAGGTCGAGGAGCGCCGCCATGAGCGCGGGCACCCGCTCGGCCACCGGCGCGCCGGGACCCAACGGCGGCGGTCCGTCGACGACTTGCTCGCGCAGCTGCTGCGTCTCCTCGACGACCAGCGCCCTGACCAGGCCGACGCGGTCGGAGAAGTGCCGGAAGACCGTGCCTTTTCCGGCCCCGGCCGCCTGGGCGATGTCGGCCATCTTGACGGTGTCGGGGTCGTCGGCGTCCTTGAACAGCCGGGCGGCGGCAGCCAGCAGCGCGGCCCTGTTGCGGACGGAGTCGGCTCTCTCCTTGCGGGCAGTGATGGTTCCTCCTCGGTGGGCGGGGTGGGGGGCGAGCAGGACGAGCGGGACGAGCGGACTCATCATAAGTCGACCCCGGGTCCGGTACTTGTAAACGGACCCGGGGTCAGGTTAACGTCGCCACCATGACGACGCACCCCGCGGAACCTCCCGTGACGCACCCCTCGGCCACCGACGTGTTCACCCGCTCCCTCGATCTCCTCCTCGCCAAGGACATCGACGGCTGGGTCGCCCTCTGGGCGCCGGACGGAGTCTTCGAGTTCCCCTTCGCGCTCCCCGGAGCCCCGCACCGCCTCGCCGGGCGCGACGCCGTACGCGGATACATGGCCGACTACCCCGACCACATCGACCTGCGGAGCTTCGAGGACCTGACCGTCCACCGCACCGACGACCCCGAGACCATCGTCGTGGAGCTGCGTGGCACCGGCAGGGCGGTCGCCACCGGGCGCCCCTTCGACATGCCGTACATCCAGGTCGTCACCGTCCACGACGGACGGATCACACGCTTCCGCGACTACTGGAACGGCGCGCTGGCCGCCGACGCCTTCGACGGCGAGATCCCCGTCGGCGCCACCCGCTCCGGAGAGGACCGATGACCATGCGCTTCCTGATCACCGGCGGCACCGGCACCACCGGCCGCCGCGTGGCGACCGCCCTGGCCGACCAGGGCATGTCCGTACGCACCGGAAGCCGCACCCCGGCTCCGGGCGCTCACCAGGTCCGCTTCGACTGGGCCGACCCCACTACTCACGCCCCCGCCCTCACCGACACGGACGGCGTCTACCTCGTGCCGCCCATCGGGGACGCCGAGCCCGCCCGGCTGATGGTGCCGTTCCTGGAGCGCGCCCTGGGAGCGGGCGTACGCCGCTTCGTGCTCCTGAGCTCCTCCGCCATCGCCGAGGGCGGCCCCGGGGCCGGCGAGGTCCACCGGGCGCTGCGCCAACTGGCGCCGGAGTGGGCGGTACTGCGCCCCTCCTGGTTCATGCAGAACTTCGTCACCCCGGGCCATCTCCACGTCGAGAGCATCCGCGCCGCGCAGGAGATCGTGACGGCCACCGGGCAGGGGCGGGTGGCGTTCGTCGACGCGGACGACATCGCCGCCGTCGCCGTGCGGGCCCTGACGGACGAGCGGCCGCACAATGCCGCACACCTGATCACCGGGCCGGAAGCGCTCAGCTACGCCGACGTCGCGGAGTCGGTCTCCAAGGTCACCGGGCGCGAGATCCGCCATCGCCCCGTCCCGGTGGCGGACTTCCGCGAGCGGCTCATCGCCACCGGAATGCCCGAGGCCTTCGCCCGCGTGCTCGCCGCCATGGACGACGGCATCGCGCACGGGTCCGAGGACCGCGTGGACCCCGCCGTCGAGCGGATCACCGGCCGGGCGGCCCGCGGCTTCGCGGACTTCGCCACCGAGCACGCCGCAGAGTGGGCTCCGGCGCGATGACGCGCGATGCCCCGATACCGCGCGATGCCGCGATGACGCGATGACCACGTCAGCCCGCAGCGCTGCTCACACCGGCGCGAGCGGCACCAGCACGCAGGTCTGAGCCACCTCGTCGAGCGAGAGACCCAGCGCCACCGCCAGCGCCGACACGGTGAAGAACGCGGGCGTGGGGGCCCGCCCCGTCTCGATCTTGCGGAGCGTCTCCGCGGAGAGCCCGGCGCTCGCCGCCACCTCCACCATGCTCCGTTCACCACGCGCCGAACGCAGGAGTCGGCCGAGCCGCTCGCCGCGTTCGCGCTCTTCAGGGGTCAAGGGGGTCCGCACCATGCGGCCAGTCTAGTCCCGGACAGGTCGAGAAACCCATTCTCATACCGGTATAGTTATTGGCATGGTTGAACTCAAGACGGACACATCCATCGAAGCGATGCGCGAGACGGGCCGTATCGTCGCCCAGGCGCTCACGGCGGTGCGGGAGGCGGCGGGCGTCGGCGTCTCCCTGCTCGATCTCGACGAGGTGGCGCACGCAGTACTGCGGGACGCGGGCGCGACCTCGCCCTTCCTCGGGTATCGCCCCTCCTTCGCCCCCACGCCGTTCCCCGCCGTCCTGTGCGCGTCCGTGAACGACGCGATCGTGCACGGCATCCCGGACGGCTATCGCCTGCGGGACGGCGACCTGTTCTCCGCGGACTTCGGCGCCGAGATGGGCGGCTGGGCGGGCGACTCGGCGATCAGCTTCACCGTCGGAACGGCCCGCCCCGAGGACGTACGCCTCATCGAGACCGTCGAGCGCGCCCTGGAGGCGGGCATCGCCGCGGCCGTCGTGGGAAACCGCATCGGCGACATCGCGCACGCGATCGGCGTGGTGTGCAGGGACGCGGGTTACGGCATTCCGGAAGGCTTCGGCGGCCACGGCATCGGCCGCCGCATGCACGAGGACCCGGGCGTCCCGAACGAAGGCCGCGCGGGCCGTGGCATGCCCCTGAAGCACGGCATGGTCCTGGCCATCGAGCCCATGGTGATCGCCAGCGGCAGCGATCACTACCACCCGGCCCCGGACGGCTGGACGCTGCGCACGAACGACGGCAGCCGCGCGGCACACGCCGAGCACACGGTGGCGATCACGAACGAAGGGCCCCGCATCCTCACGACACTCTGACCGCGAACGAACGGCACGGCGACTCCGCACAGCACGGGGACTCCGCACAGCACTGTGACGCCGCGAAGACATCCGTCACGTAGATCATTCGTACGATGCGTCGGTGACACACGAGATCATTGATTACGGACAGTTCGCGGACCGGCTCGAGCGTCAACAGGGGCGCTCCCGCTGGTCGTTGCTCGACGAGGTGCAGCGGGAGTGGGGATACGAGGACCCGGGCGGTGAGCCCAGCCACTCCCGCTGGGGCGGCGAGAACAAGGATCACGGCGTCGACTGGGACCTGCCGGTGCCCCAGGCGCTCAACGAGTGGTGGGATTCCCCGCTCAACTCCTTCGCCTTCAACCCGCGCCTGTACTGGGTCCACACGCAGTGGCCGCCCAAGATCTCCGAGCTCGCATTGGACCCGGCGGACGCGGGCAGCGGGCTCGTCGGCCCCGATGACGACACGCGCGTGTGCGTGTTCATGTCCGAGTACCACTACGCCCACGAGTGGGGCTATCTCGCCGCCGATGCCGAACTCCCCGACCCCCGCGTCCTCGTGAGCGTCGGGGGCGAGTGGGTGGTGCAGAGCCGCACGCTCTCCGAGTTCCTGATGCAGCTCGCCTTCGAGCGGATGCCCGCGCACTACGGCTGGACGCTGCGCTTCGGCCGCGACACCGTGGACGCCGACCCCGAGGTCGTACGCCGCCTGGAGGCCTCCTACCGCGAACTCGGCCTGCTGCCCTGGCAGGAGATGGGCACCGACGCGCTCTCGTACGGCGCTCCGGACGCGGTCATACGTCACGGACGCGGCCCCGGTGCCGACTTCAAGATCGTGATCAACGCCCGCACCCGCGATGCCCTGCTCGACGTCGCCCGCACGCTGGGCCTGGAGTGGACGGACAAGGACATCCGCCCGCCGGCCGAAGTCCCCGTGCCGCTCGAAGAGTTGGGCCCGGTCTCGCTCTCCACGGGGGACGCGGAGCCGCGCGGCCGGTGGACTGTCCTGACCCGCGAGTACCCGCAGCCGCCCGTCGTCGCCGGAGCGGCGGCCGCCCTCGTCGAAACCCCGGGCGCGCTCAGGGCGGTGGCCTCGCTCCAGGGGCCGACGCTGCTCGTCGCGGGCGACACCGAAGGCTGCGTGCACGTCCGCGAGACGGACGACGAGGACCCCGAGACCATCACCCTCGCCCTGCACCGCGCCCCCGTGACCTCCGTGACCTGCCTGGAGCTCGCGAGCGGCACCCGCCTGGTCCTGAGCGGCGACGCGCAAGGCGTGATCCGCTACTGGTCGACCCGCCGCAAGCCGCTGCGCGCGCCGTTCGCCCGCAGGAGCACCCCGGTCACCTCACTGGCCGCCGCGGTCCTGCCCACCGGGCCCGCGCTCGCCGCGGCCTGGGCGGACGGCCTCGTACGCGTCTGGGACCTGGCGTCCGACGCGCTGGCCAACCTCCGCCTCGGCACCGGCATCAAGTTCCTGGGCCTCGACGCAGACGACTCAGTCGGCACAGACGGCACACACGCCACCTTGCGCGTCACCGACGCGGACTCCACGGCCGCGCTCCGCCTCGACCTGGCCAAGCTGTGGCTGCACCGCGACCTCCAACTGCGCCTGGAGAGCGTGGACTGGGGCTCGCTGTGGACTGCGCGCGGCCCCGGCCACATGATCCCCGAACTCATCGGCAAGGTGACGTCGGACGACAAGAAGACGGCCATGGACGCGGTCCACGACCTCTACCGCCTCCTGGTTTCCAAGGAAGCGGCATCGACCGCGGCCGTCCCGGCGATCCCGTTCCTGGTCGAGCTGATGACGGACCCGGACAACCGCGCGCGCAGCACGCTGCTCCTCCTGATCGCGGACCTGGCGGATGTCCACCAGGCCCGCGGCGGCAGGGGCGACGCCCAACTGGCCGCGGTGCGCGAGGCGTTGCCCGTACTGCGCTACCTCCACGACGACCCGGAAGGACCGATCCGCTGGGCGGCCAACGAGCTGGAGCAGAACTGCGCGGCCCGCTGAGCCCCGCCGGGCGGGCCTTCGAGGCCCGCCCGGCTCGCCCTCACTCCGGCCGCACCACCATCGCCGACCCGCCACCGCGACGCACCTTCTCGGCCGCCGCGAGCCACTTCCCGCCCGGCAGCCGCTGCACTCCGGTGGCCGCCCCGATCTCCGGGTTCTGCTTGAAGGAGTGCCCGATAGCCTCCAGGTCGGCCCGCAGCGGGCTCTCCCAGAGCCCCGGCTCCAGCTCGGTCTGCGCGGCGTTGCGCTGACTCGCGCGCGGCGCCGCGATCGCGTCGACGAGCGGAAGACCCCGGTCGACGAATCCCGTGAGGGTCTGCAGGACGGTCGTGACGATCGTCGCACCGCCCGGCGAGCCAAGGGCGAGCACCGGCTTCCCCTTCTCCAGGACGATCGTCGGCGCGATCGAGGACCGGGGCCGCTTGCCCGGACCCGGCAGGTTCGGGTCGTGCACGGCCGGGTCGGCCGGCGCGAAGGAGAAGTCGGTCAGTTCGTTGTTGAGCAGGAAACCGCGTCCGGGCACGGTGATCCCGCTGCCGCCCGTCGACTCGATGGTCAGGGTGTAGGCGACGACGTTGCCCCACTTGTCGGCGGCCGTGAGGTGCGTCGTGTTCTCCCCTTCGTACGTGGTCGGTGCGGCCTTGTCACCGGACTTGCAGGCCGCCGGATCCCGCGGGTCCCCGGGCGCGAGCGGACTCTTCAGGACCGCGTCGTCGCGGATCAGGCACTCCCGCGAGTCGGCGAACTTCTGCGAGAGCAGCTCCTTCGTCGGTACGTCCTCGAAGGCGGGGTCACCCACCCACCGCCCGCGGTCGGCGAAGGCGACACGGCTCGCCTCGATGAACCGGTGCAGGTACTTCTTCTTCGAGGCCTTCGAAAGGTCGGTCCGCTCAAGGATGTTGAGTGCCTCGCCGACGGTCGTGCCACCGGAGGACGAGGGGGCCATCGAGTAGACGTCGAGCCCTCGGTAGGAGGTCTTCGTCGGCGCCTGCCGCTTCACCGCGTAGGCCTTCAGGTCCTTCGCGGAAAGGTCGCCGCGCCGGGCCACCCGCCCGGATGCCGGGTCCACGGGCGGTTTGTTCACGGTCCGTACGACGTCCTTGCCGATGCCGCCCCGGTACATCGCCCCGACGCCCTTGCTCCCCAGCTCCTCGTACGTGCGCGCGAGATCGGGGTTCTTGAACGTCGAGCCGACCACGGGCAGCGCGCCGCCGGGCAGGAACAGCTTCGCCGTGTCGGGGAAGTCGGCGAACCGCTTCTGGTTCGCCTCGGTCTGCGAGCGGAAGGTCCCGTCCACCGTGAAACCGTCGCGCGCGAGCTTCTCGGCGGGTTTCAGGAGCGTGCCGAGCCGCTTGCTGCCCCACGCGTCGAGCGCGGACTGCCAGGTCGCGGGGGTGCCGGGGGTGCCCACGCCCAGGCCGCTCGTGACGGCGTCCGCGAAGGGGATCGGTTTGCCGTTCTCCAGGAAGAGGCCGGAGTCGGCGGTCCGCGGGGCCGTCTCGCGGCCGTCGATCGTGCTCACCTTGCGGCTCTTGGCGTCGTAGTGGACGAAGTACCCGCCTCCCCCGACGCCCGCGGAGTAGGGCTCGGTCACGCCGAGTGCCGCCGCCGTGGCGACCGCCGCGTCCACCGCGTTGCCGCCCTTCTTCAGGACCTCGATCCCG
>NZ_BAAAUG010000118.1:26425-59638 GCF_039533825.1 Streptomyces rectiviolaceus | reverse complement strand
CCGACGGCCACCGGCACCTTCTCCGGGGACGGCGAGGCCGGTTCAGCTGAGCGCGGAGACGAAGGGGGCACGGCCGCTCCGACCGACACCAACACCCCTCCGACCGCCAATAGCGTCAGATTCCGTACGACAGCACGACGCATTCGTACCTCCAGTCAACAACCGTCTGCGCAGCGTAACTTCGCTTCGCCCACCACGTCAGGACCCCCTCGAACACGGGTCCTAGCGCCCGCTAGCATGCGCCCCCATGACTGAAGACGTGCGCAATATCGTCCTCGGCCTGATCGCGGCCGGCCTCGGTGCCGTGCTGGGCTGGCTCGCCCGTACCTACCTCTGGCGGCGCAAGCTCCGCCGCAAGCAGGCCTTCTTCGGGCTGCCCGACAACTCCGAGTCGCTGCTCGTGGTGAACCGCGAGGCGGGCGGCCCCGAGCTCACCGTCGTACGCCACGACGTGTTCGCGCTCCTCGAACTGGCCGCGCTGATCAAGGACTGCGGGGCGCACGCGCAGCTCGTCGCGCACGACGCGGCCCAGCAGAGCTTCGGCGAGCGCACGGAATTCTGCGTGGGTTCCCCGACGGCGAACCGCCGCATGGCCGCGCACATGCACTCGCTGCTGCCCGGGGTGCGCATCAACACCGACTCGGAGCCGGGCCCGGACCGCGGGGCGTTCCAGATCGGCAGCGAGCGGTACCGCATGGAGGGCGGCATATCGGAGTACGTGATCCTGGCGCGGCTCACCGCGGGGCAGGACCAGGAGGCGAGACCCGTCTTCGTCTTCTGCGGACAGCGCGCGATCACCAACCAGGCGGCGACCCGCTATCTCGCCCGGCACCACGAGCGCCTCGCCCGCAAGCACGGCGCCAACACCTTCGTCCTGCTCCTGAAGGTGGTGAACTCCCAGGCGTACGGCCCCGACGTCGTCGAGCTGGTCGGGGACGTCACCCGCGCCGCTCAGGCCCCGGCCCCTGCGATCACGCCGCCGCGCACGTCTCATCGCGCCAAGTAGTTCCTCGCCCCCAGTGGCGGCATCCGCACCGGCTCAGACCCGGCCTCTGTGACCTATTCGGCAATTCGGGGCAAGAGACAACCCATCGGGACCTTTGGCCATCTCACCGTGCAGTTCCACATCCGCACGGAGGTACGTTCCCTTGAGGCCCCTGAGCTCGCCGAGTCGCCGACGCCCCCTACGCACCCGCCACACCGGGGCCGCGGTCACGGCCGCCGGCCTGGCGGCACTGGCCGCCGCGCTGACCGCCTGTTCCGGCAGCACCCCCGCGTCCGCCGACACAGCCGCAGACAAGCCGGACATATCCGTCAATCTGCAAGGCAAGCAGGCCAAGGCGGGCTCCCCGGTCAAGGTGACGCTGGCCGACGGCAAGCTGAAGCAGGTCACGGTCGCCGACTCCAAGGGCGAGAAACTCACCGGCAAGGTCGCCGCGAACGGCACCACCTGGACCTCGGACCGCAAGGCGGCGCCCGGCACCTCGTACAAGGTCGAGGCGACGACGGACGAGGGCGCAAGCGCGCGTACGTCCTTCAGGACGGCAGCCCCGGAGCAGGTGAACAAGCTGAGCCTGACGCCCGGCAAGGACACCACGGTCGGCGTCGCACAGCCCCTGTCGGTCGTCTTCGACCACCCGGTGAAGAACAAGGCCGAGGTCGAGAAGCACCTGAAGGTGACGACCTCGAACGACACCACCGGATCCTGGGGCTGGATCAAGAACTACGACGGCAAGGACCGCATCGACTGGCGCCCCAAGGACTACTGGAAGTCCGGGACGAAGGTGAAGCTCGACGCCCAGCTCGCCGGCATCAACTCGGGCACCGACGGCGGCTGGTTCGTCCGCGACTACGTGACCGGCTTCTCCGTCGGCAAGAGCCAGAAGGTCAAGGTCGACCTCGACAGCAAGCAGGCGACGCTCGTCCGCGACGGACGGAGCGTCAAGACCGTCCCGATGTCGGCGGGCACCCCCGGCGGCGACAAGGCTTCATGGGGCGGTACGTCCGTCCTGATGGCCAAGGAGGGCACGATCAACATGCGCTCCGAGACGGTCGGCCTCGGCGACGCCTACGACAAGATGGTCGACAACTCGATGCGCCTGACCTGGTCGGGGATGTACGCGCACGCGGCCCCCTGGAACGCCTCGTACTTCGGCAACACCAACCACAGCTCGGGCTGCATCGGCATGAGCGACGGCGACGCGTCCTGGCTCTACGGCCAGGTCCAGGTCGGCGACCCCTTCGAGGTCTCCGGCAGCGGCTCGAAGGGTGTACCCGATCCGGGCAACGGCTACGGCGAGTGGAACCTCTCCTGGGCCGACTGGCAGACGAAGAGCGCGCTGAGCTGACGGTCAAGCGCTCAACAATCGTTACCGGGGCGTAACTTACCGACGGGTTACCCCCGGTAAAGCCACGAGGTTACCGTCGGGTCACTTTGCTTGCACGAGTAAGGAGTGACCCGTGGGACAACCGCGCAAGGCTCTGCGCACGACCACCGTGGGCGCCGTGTCGGCGACCCTCGTCGCCGGCGCCGCCTTCGGGCTCGCTCCGGCGGCCCAGGCGGCTCCGGCCGCGGCCCCGCAGGCGGCGAGCTCGGCGGACGTGCGCTTCGTCGACATCCCCGGCGACGGCGGCACGATCCTCAAGGCCAACGTCTTCACCCCCAAGGGCGCGAAGGCGGACACCGCCGGCACGAAGTACCCCGCGATCGTGCTGCCCACCAGCTGGGCCATGCCGCAGATCGAGTACGTCGCACAGGCCCAGAAGCTCGCCGACTCCGGCTACGTCGTGGTCAGTTACAACTCGCGCGGCTTCTGGCAGTCCGGCGGCGAGATCGAGACCGGCGGCCCCGAGGACATCGCCGACGCCTCCAAGGTCATCGACTGGACCCTGGAGAACACCCCGGCCGACCCCGAGAAGATCGGCATGGGCGGCGTCTCGTACGGCGCGGGCATCAGCCTGCTCGCCGCGGGGCACGACAAGCGGATCAAGGCCGTCGCCGCCCTCAGCGGCTGGGGCGACCTGATCGAGTCGATCTACAGCGGCCGCACCCAGCACGCCCAGGCCGCCGGTCTTCTCGGCGGCGCCGGTGTGCTCACGGGCCGTCCGAGCCCCGAACTCCAGCAGACCCTCAAGGACTTCCTCGGGTCCAACCTGGACAAGGAGGACGAGATGATCGCGTGGGGCGCCAAGCGCTCCCCGGCGACCTACGTCGACCAGATCAACAAGAACGGCGCGGCCGTCATGATGGGCAACGCCTGGGGCGACACGATCTTCCCGCCCAACCAATACGCCAAGTTCTACGAGCAGTTGACGGGACCCAAGCGCCTCGAATTCCGTCCGGGCGACCACGCGACGGCCGAGGCGACCGGCCTGCTCGGCCTTCCCAACGACACCTGGACCTCCACCCAGCGCTGGTTCGACCGCTACCTCAAGGGCGAGAAGAACGGCGTCGACACCGAGCAGCCCGTCCAGCTCAAGTCCCGCTCGACGGGCGGCTACGAGGGCTACCCCGACTGGAAGTCCGTCGGAGCGACGAAGAAGAAGATCGACCTGGCGGGCTCCACCACGATCCGCGCGAACGTCGACTCCGGCGCCAACGGCGGCATCGTGATGCTCTCCAACGCCCTCGACCAGTTCCTCAAGATCCCGCCGATGGCCTCGGTGCCGCTCCTTCCGCGGCGTTACGCGGGCGTATGGCAGTCCGAGAAGTACGAAAGCCCCCAGCGGGTGCGCGGGACGGCTGAGTTGCACACCACGCTCACCAGCACCAAGGAGAGCGGCACCCTCGTCGCGTACCTCTACGACGTGGGCCCGCTCGGCCTCGGCAAGCTGGTCAGCAACGCGCCGTACACCTTCCACGGCAAGACCCCCGGCCAACCGTTCGGCGTGGACCTGGAGTTGTTCTCCACGGCCTACGACGTACCGGCAGGACACAAGCTCGCCCTGGTGGTCGACACGGTCGACCCGCTCTACATCGAGCACAACCCGTCCGGCGCGCAGCTGACCTTCTCCTCGCCCGCGTCCGACCCGTCGTACGTGTCGGTCCCGCTGCGCGAACAGTGATCACCGGCTGCTGCCGGGTCGGGCCCTGGCCCCTGTAGCTACTGCACACCCGGCAGCAGCGTCCCTGGTTCGGCCGGGGCCACTTCCGCGGCCTCGGTCTTGGGATTGCGCCGCTGTCGCTTGGACACCCACTGGGCGAACCACGAGAGCAGCATGCACATCCCGATGTAGATCGGCGAGATCACCAGAACCACGGGGATGAAAGGTAGATCGTAGTCGAGGTTCGACGCGATCAGCTTCCCGGCGTGGAGGAACTCCTCATAGGTGATCAAGAAGCCGAGCGAGGTGTCCTTCAGAGCCACCACCAACTGGCTGATGATGGCGGGCAGCATGGCGCGCAGGGCCTGTGGCACCAGGACGTGACTCATGACCTGTGTCTTGCGCATGCCCAGCGCGTACGCCGACTCCCGCTGCCCGCGCTCCACGGAGTTCACGCCCGAACGGAAGACCTCGGCGAGCACCGAGCCGTTGTAGAGCGTGAGCCCGGTGACCAGCGCCGGCAGCGGCTGGACCTTCAGCGCCACGAAGACGAAGAAGATCATCACCAGGACCGGCATCGCGCGGAAGAACTCCACGAGGAGCGTGGCCAGCCAGCGCACGGGACGGTGTTCGGAGAGCCGCCCCACGGCGAGCAGTCCGCCGAGCGCGAGCGCGAGCACCGCGGAGATGGCGAAGGCCTTGAGAGTGTTCCCCAGACCCCTCAGCAGGAGTTCCTGGATGCCCTTGTACTCGAAGGGCATCCACTTCGTCTCGGTGAACTGGTCGGTGTCGAAGAGCAGATAGAGGGCCCACCCGAACAGCGCGAGCAGCGCCACGGTGGAAACCAGCCCGTAGAGCTTGTGTCTGCGCTCGGTCTTGGGGCCAGGGACGTCGTAGAGGGCGGTGGAATCGTGGGAGAGGGCTTTCATCGGGCGACTCCCCAGCGCTTTTCGAGGACATTGAAGATGGCGCTGATGGCGAGGGTGATGATCAGGTAGCCGACGGCGATCCAGACGAACGTCCAGATGATGTTGTAGCCGAGCTCATTGAGCGTCTTGTACGTGCCGAGCAGCTCAGTGACGCTGAACGCGCCCGCGATCGCCGAGTTCTTGGCCAGTGCGATGAGGTTGGAGCCGACCGGCGAGATGACGGACCGGAAGGCCTGCGGCAGCACGACCATGGACAGCGTCTGTCCGAAGGTCATCCCCAGGCTGCGGGCGGCTTCGCCCTGGCCCTTGGGGACGGTGTTGATGCCCGAGCGCAGTGCCTCACAGATGAAGGCGGAGGTGTAGCAGCCGAGCGCGAGGACGGCGAACACCTTGAAGGGCAGGACGAGTCCGAAGCGCGGGAGTCCGAGCAGCACCGCGAAGAAGAGCAGTGTGAGCGGGGTGTTGCGCAGGACCGTCACCCAGGCGGTGCCGAAGGCCCGGAAGGAGCCGACCGGTGCCACCCGGAACGACGCCATGACGAAGCCGAGCACGAGGGCGAGGATGGAGGCGTAGACGGTGAGTTCGACGGTGCCGATGAACCCCTTGCCGAAGGTGGAGAAGTTGTCTGTCAGTACGTCCACGACGCCTCCTCAGCTCGCCGGGTAGCGGTCGATGGCGGGCGGCTTCGGCGCCGGGACTCCGGAGAGGCCGAGCGTGGCGTCGTAGGCCTTCTTCCAGTCGCCGTTCTTCTCCCGGGCGGCGAGCGCGTCGTCGACGGCGAACCGCAGGGTGTTGTCGCCCTTGGGGACGCCGATGCCGTAGGGCTCCTCGGAGAACGGCTTGCCGACCACCTTGAGTTCGTCGGGCACCTTGGCCGCGTACCCGATCAGGATCGCGTCGTCGGTGGTGACGGCGTCGACCTGATAGGTCAGCAGGTTGTCGACACAGACCGAGTACGTGTCGTAGGCGACGAGCGTCGCCTTCGGGTACTCCTTCTGGATGCGCTGGAAGGGGGTCGACCCGGCCGCCGAGCAGACCCGTTTGCCGTCCAGGTCCTGCGGCCCGTTGATGTCGTCCTCGTCGGTGCGCACGAGCAGGCCCTGTCCTGCCATGTAGTAGGGGCCGGCGAAGCCGACGAGCTTCTTTCGGAGGTCGTTGATGGTGTAGGTGCCGACGTAGTAGTCGATCTGCCCGTTCTGCAGGGCGGTCTCGCGGTTCGCCGACGCGATCGTCCTGAACCGGATCGACTTCGGGTCGAAGCCGAGCGAGGCGGAGATCATCTTGGCGATCTCGATGTCGAAGCCGGTGTAGTCCCCGGTGGCGGGGTTCTTCTCGCCGAGGAACGGCTGGTCCTCCTTGGCCCCGACGACGAGGTGGCCGCGCCGTTTCGCCTTCTTCCAGGTGCCGGAGCCCGGCAGCGTGAATCCCTTCGCCACCTGGTACTTGGGCAGTTCACCGGGGGGCGGCCCCTTCACCGGGGGGCTGCCTTCCTTGCCGCAGGCGGTCGCGGCGCAGGCGGCGATGACGAGCGCCGCGAGCAGACGTGTCGTACGCATCATGCCTGGCCCCCGTCAGTGCTTGAGGATCTTGGAGAGGAAGTCCTTGGCGCGGTCGCTCTCCGGGTTGCTGAAGAACTCCTCGGGGGCCCGGTCCTCGACGATGCGGCCGTTGTCCATGAAGACGACACGGTTGGCGGCCGAACGGGCGAAGCCCATCTCGTGGGTGACGACGACCATCGTCATGCCGTCGCGGGCGAGACCCTGCATGACCTCGAGCACTTCATTGATCATCTCGGGGTCGAGGGCCGATGTCGGCTCGTCGAAGAGCATCACCTTGGGCTCCATGGCGAGCGCGCGTGCGATGGCCACGCGCTGCTGCTGGCCGCCCGAGAGCTGGGCCGGGTACTTGTCGGCCTGTGTCGCGAGGCCCACCCGTTCCAGGAGCTCGCGGGAGCGCCGCGTGGCGTCGTCCTTCTTGCGGCCCCGCACCTTGACCGGCGCGAGGGAGACGTTCTGCAGCACTGTCTTGTGTGCGAAGAGGTTGAAGGACTGGAACACCATGCCCACGTCGGCACGGAGTGTGGCCAGTGCCTTGCCCTCTTCCGGAAGCGGCTGCCCGTCCAGTGCGATGGCTCCCGACTGGATCGTCTCAAGACGGTTGATCGTCCTGCAGAGCGTTGATTTCCCCGACCCTGACGGGCCGATGACCACGACCACCTCCCCCTTGCCGACGGTGAGGTTGATGTCCTGGAGGACATGCAGCTCCCCGTAGTACTTGTTCACATCACGCAGCTCGATCAGCGGATCGACGGCCATGCCCTGCCCTGCCCACTCTCGGCGGTGTCGGTCCGCGCAAACTATCCACGTGAAAACGGGACTTACTGGACGACACGCACTTATGGGCATTAACCGTATTTCCAGTTACGTCATCCCACGGCTACGTCTCCGACGCCTCCGCGTAGACCTGGGACAGCTCGGGAGCCCCCTGCACGGCCCAGTCGAGCCCCGCCTCCACCACCTGGATCTCGCGCCCCGACGCGAGCCGCACGACGGGACTGCCGCCGGGCCAGACGTGCCAGGTGGCGCCCGGCACCCTGCGGACGATGATCGAACCCAGGTACAGGCCCGCGTCGTTGCCGAGCCACGGCAGCAGCTCGGGGTCGTCGCGCCAGCGCGGCAGGAGCTGGTCGAGCGCGGTCAACGAGGCCGGGGAGTCGTCGAGTTCGAGACCTGCGGTGGCTGCCTGGGAGCGCAGCAGCTCGCACTCGGAAAGGAGTTCGGCCACGCCCGCCGGATCCTTGTCGAACGCCGAGGCGAGTCCTGGGCTTCGGTCGGCGGCCTGCTGCTTGCGCCACTTGCCGAAGAAGGAGATGTTCATGATCGGCCTCTCCGTGAGGGTGCCTCTGCTCCCCGGTCCAACGAATGTAACTTGTGTCAGTTGATCACGGAATCATGCGAGTACCCCCGACGCGGCGGCGAACTGCCGGTACGTGGCATCCCGGCGAGTTCGGGTCGTGTTCACGCGCACCTCATTGACGCTTCTCCCTGACCTCCTTAGCTTCATGGCGCACCTGTCGTCACGTCAGCTACAGCCATGGGGGTCTTCATGCTCCAACGTCCAGGCCGACGTTCATGGGGTGCGGCAGCCGTACTCACGGTACTCACCGGCATCGTCCCCGTGGCGGCGGCGCAGGCCGCCCCGCACAGACCCGAGCCGCTCCCGCTGGAGCGGCTCTTCGACAACAGGGCGGTCAGCGACGACGCGCGGCCCGGTGACGCGGACTTCGACGGCTCGGGCGGCTCGCTCTCGGCGCGGGACCTGACCGGGGCGGGCTGGACCCCGGGCCGTTCACTCGCCGTGGACGGGGCGCGGCTCGCCTGGCCCCGCACGAAGGCGGGCGAGGCGGACAACGTCCGCGCCGACGGACAGTCCGTGCGGGTACGCGGGCGCGGGGACGCCCTGGCGTTCCTGGTCGCGGGCACGGGCGGCGAGGCGAGCGGCGCGGGGACGGTGCGCTACCGGGACGGCTCGAAGGGCACGTACCGCCTGACGGCACCCGACTGGCGCTCGGGCCCGCTCGCCACGAAGGCAGTCGCGCTGCCGCACGTGAACACCCCGGGCGGCCAACTCGCCGAGAAGGCACGGCTGTACGTCGTGACGGTACCGGTGGCGCGCGGGCGCGAGGTCGCGTCGGTGACCCTGCCGAAGGACCCGGGCGCCCCGGATCTGCACGTCTTCTCGCTCTCCGTGCGGCAGCCTGCGAAGGGATGGACCGGCAGCTGGTCGGCGTCGACCGCCGGGTACACGGCGGTGGGGCCGTGGGCCGACCGGACCGTGCGGCTCGTCGTCCACACGAGCACGGGCGGGCCGCGGGTGCGGATCCGGCTCGACAACACCTTCGCCTCTGCGCCGGTGCGGATCGGGAGCGCCACGGTGGCGGTGCAGGAGTCCGGCGCGGGGGCGCGGGGCGAGCCGCGGCGGCTGTCGTTCAGGGGCGAGGGCGGCACCGAAGTCCCGGCGGGGGCACAGGCGTTCAGCGACCCGCTCGACTTCGACGTGCCCGAGGACACGAATCTCCTGGTGAGTTTCCACCTCCCCGAGGCGGTGACGACCGCGCCCGTCCACAGCCAGGCCATTCAGCGTTCGTACGTGAGCGGCCCCGGCGACCACGCGGCGGACGGCTCACCGGCGGCCTACACATCGACGATCTCGACCTGGCCGCTGCTCACCGGGGTCGACGTGTCGGGCGGGCCCGGGTCGGTGGTGCTGCTCGGCGACTCCATCACGGACGGGGTGAAGTCGACGCAGGACGCGAATCACCGCTGGCCCAACGTGCTGGCGACGCGGCTGCTCCAGCAGGACGATGTCCCGCGTTTCGGGGTGCTCAACCAGGGGATCTCGGCGAACCGCGTGATCGCGGACCGCTATCCCGGCGACGGTGTCTCCACCGACACGGGCGGCGTGAGCGCGCTGCACCGCCTGGACCGTGATGTGTTCGCCCAGACGTCGGCCCGTACGGTCGTCGTCTTCGAAGGCGTCAACGACGTCCGCTGGGGCGCACGGGCGGATCAAGTGGTCGTCGGCATGCGGGAGATCGCCGAGCGGGCGCACGCGCGGGGCCTGCGGGTGGTGGCCGCGACGATCGCACCCTGCCAGGGCGAGTCCCTGTGCACGGCGGCGGCGGATGCGGAGCGGGTGAAGGTCAACGCCTATCTGCGGGGCGGCGGCGACTTCGACGCCGTCCTCGACTTCGACGCGGTGCTGCGGGATCCGGGGAATCCGGCGCGGATGCTGGCCGCGTACGACAGCGGGGACCATTTGCATCCGGGGGACGCGGGGCTCGCGGCGATCGCGGAGTCGGTGGACCTGGGCGTGCTGGTTCCGGACTAGCGGCCCAGCGGCGGCAGGGGCCAGGTATTTCTCTGCCCCTGCCGCCGCCGCGCCTGCGCACGCGCCTGCCTAGAGATCCAGGTCCACCACGACCGGCGCATGATCCGACGCGCCCTTGCCCTTGCGCTCCTCACGGTCCACGTACGAATCCGTCACGGCCTTCGTGAACGCCTCGTTCCCGTACACCAGGTCGATGCGCATCCCCCTGTTCTTGGGGAAGCCGAGCTGCCGGTAGTCCCAGTACGTGAAGGGGTGGTCGTACTTCAGGGGGCGCGGCACGACGTCCGAGAGACCCGCCTCCCGCAGGGCCGCGAGCGCCGCGCGCTCGGCGGGGGTCACATGCGTGGCGCCCTCGAACAGAGCGGGGTCCCACACGTCCTCGTCGGTCGGCGCCACGTTGAAGTCCCCGAGGACCGCGAACGGCCGCGCGCCCGCCGAGTCGGCGGCGACCGAGGCCTTCAGCGCCTCGAACCACTGCAGTTTGTACGCGAAGTGCGCGTGGTCCACCTCGCGGCCGTTCGGCACATACACCGACCAGACACGCGCGGGACCACAGGTCGCGGAGATCGCGCGCGGCTCCTGGACGCCGTCGTAGTCCGGCCCCTCCGGCAGTCCGAGCGTCACGTCGTCGAGGCCCACTCGGGAGACAAGCGCGACGCCGTTCCACCGCCCCGTCGCGTTCACCGCCGACTCGTAGCCGAGCTCGCGCAGCTCGGCGGCGGGGAACTGCTCGGCGGTGGTCTTGGTCTCCTGGATGCACAGCACATCCGTACCGCTGCTCTCCAGCCAGGCGAGCAGCCTGGGCAGCCGAGCGGTGATCGAGTTCACGTTCCAGGTGGCAATGCGCATGCCTCACAACCTACCGGGCGGCACTGACACTCAGAGCTCGGCGGACTCTCCCGGGGTGAGCCGCAGGTGCTCGGCGCCGCCGAGTGACCCGATCTGCGAGTCGTAGATCGGCCGGGCCAGATCCGTGAGCAGCGCGTCGTGGATGTCGTAGGCGCGCTGCGGCTTGACCTCGCGTACGTAGTCGATGACCTCGGAGATCTTGTTCCAGGGCGCCATCACCGGCAGCATCAGCGTGTCCACCGGCTGCTCGGGCACGGTCAGCGCGTCGCCCGGGTGGAAGACCGAACCGTCGACCAGATAGCCGACGTTGGTGATCCGCGGGATGTCCGGGTGGATCACGGCGTGCAGCTCGCCGTGCACCTGCACGTCGAACCCGGCGGCCGTGAAGGTGTCGCCGTGCCCGACGGTGTGCACCCGTCCCGGGAAGGCCGCCGAGATCTTCTCCGCGACGGAGCGCAGGGTCCAGATCTCGGCGGCCGGGTTGGCCTCGAGGCCGGCGCGCAGCCGGTCCTCGTTGAAGTGGTCGGGGTGCTCGTGCGTGACGAGGATCGCGTCGGCGCCGACCGCCGCGTCCTGTTCGCTGAAGGTGCCCGGGTCGATGACGAGACTGAGGCCGTCCCGCTCCAGGCGGACACAGGCGTGTGTCTTCTTCGTGAGCTTGATGCGCTTCGCGGCAGTCGTCATGCCCCCATCCTGCTACGCCTCACTCCTGGGGCGTGGTTTCCTCGCGGATCACGGCCTGGGCGACCTTGAAGGCGGAGTTCGCCGCGGGTACGCCGCAATAGACGGCCGCCTGGAGCAGCACTTCCTTGATCTCCTGCGGGGTGAGGCCGTTGCGCAGGGCGGCGCGGGTGTGGAAGGCCAGCTCATCGAGGTGCCCGCCCGCGACGAGCGCCGTGAGGGTCACGCAGCTGCGGGAGCGCCGGTCCAGGCCGGGCCGGTTCCAGACCTCGCCCCAGGCGTAGCGCGTGATGAGCTCCTGGAAGTCCGTGGAGAAGTCGTCGGCCGCGGCGAGCGCGCGGTCGACGTGCGCGTCGCCGAGCACCTCACGGCGGACCTTGATCCCCGCTTCGTACGGGTCGGGGCGTCCGCCGCCCACGGCTTCGGGCTGCTCCATGGGTCCGATCTCGGCGACCGGGAAGACGGGCGGCGGCGGGGCGAGGATCGGCTTGACGGGCGGTGCGCTGATCGCCGCGTGCGAACCGGTGGCGTCGGTCGCGATCTGCCAGGCGGTGGAGAAGTGACGTACGAGGAGGTCGGTGACCGCCGCGGGCTGCTCGACGGGAGCGAGGTGGGAGGCGCCCGGCACGACGGCGAGGCGGGCGTCCGGTATGCCGGCGACGAGGGTGCGGGCCTCGCCCTGCCCGGTGACCTGGTCCTCCGACCCGACCAGGACGAGGGTGGGCACCCCGATCCGGGCCAGCTCGGCACGCACGTCGAAGGCGGCGAGCGCCTCGCAGGCGGCGATGTAGCAGCCGGGATCCGTGGTCCGCACCATCTGTACGGCCCAGTCGGTGATCGCGGGCTGCGCGGCGGCGAAGCCGGGCGTGAACCAGCGCTCGGGGGATGTACGCGCGATGGGATCGAGACCATTGCTCCGCACGATGACCCCGCGCTGGCGGAACTCGTCGGCGCTGCCGAAGCGCGGCGACGCGGATATCAGCGCAAGCGATGCGACGCGCTGCGGGTGCCGCAGGGCGAGCTCGGCGCCGATCGCGCCGCCGAACGCACAGCCCGCGTAGCCGAAGCTCTGCACGCCGACCTCGTCGAGCGTGGCGAGGAGCCGCTGGGCGAGCTCGCCGACGGAGCCGCAGGGGTGCGCGGGGGCGCCCCCGTGTCCGGGCATGTCGAACCGGAACACACGCCACTGCTTGACCAGCTCGGGCACCTGCCGGTCCCACATGTGCCAGGTGGTGCCGAGGGATGGTCCCAGGATCAGTACCGGGGCGTCTTCCGGCCCGTCAAAGCGGTATTGCAGGGTCGCAGTCGTCTTCTCACTCACCCGCTCACGCTCCCACATCTCACAAAATCACACGGACGCGGGTAGCAGCCTGCACCAAACCACCCCAGGTCGAACGGGCATCGTACAGGCGAAGGTGACGGAGATCTCCGGGGTCCGGCTGGCAGGCCGCTCATCGGCTCGGGCCGCGCCGATGAGTTTTCCCGGCCGCGGCAGTCCTACCGTTGCCGCCAACAGAGGACCTCCAAAGAGGACCTCCAACGCAGGAGAAGGAAAGGACAGGAGAAGACACATGGCTCAGCTGCTGAGAGTGCAGAACTTCACCGTCTCGCGGGACGGATTCGGTGCCGGTGAGCACCAGAGCCTCGAAAGGCCGTTCGGTGACGCCGACCCCGGGGAGATGTTCGCCTGGGCCGGGGCCACGGCGAGCTGGCCCAACCGCACCGACCCCGGGGGAAGCCGGGGCCTCGACGACTACTTCACGCGGGACTTCGCACACAACATCGGCGCCGAGATCATGGGCCGCAACAAGTTCGGGCCGCAGCGCGGACCCTGGCAGGACCACGAGTGGCAGGGCTGGTGGGGTGACGAGCCCCCGTTCCACACCCCGGTGTTCGTCATGACCCACCACGAGCGCCCTTCGTTCACGCTCTCCGACACCACGTTCCACTTCGTCGGCGGCGACCCGGCGGCGGTCCTCGAACAGGCGCGGGAGGCCGCGCAGGGCAAGGACGTCCGGCTCGGCGGCGGGGCCACCACCATCCGGCAGTTCCTCGACGCCGACCTCGTCGACACCCTGCACGTGGCGGTCTCCCCGGTGAAGCTCGGATCCGGGACACGGCTGTGGGAGTCACCCGACGAACTGCTCGACCGGTTCCACCTCGATGTCGTCCCCAGCGCGAGCGGAGTGACGCACCACCTGTTCTGGCGCAAGTGACGCGCGCGAGCCCCCGCCTCGCCCGGCGGCCGGGAGGGGCCGACGGCAGGAAGACTGGTTCCGCCTCAAGCCCCTGTGTGAGGGGTGGTGTTCCATGGGGTGAGGTGATCATGAACGCGCCGTGCTGCGAGCAGAACGGCACGAGCCGCCGACCCCCGAAAGGAACCACGCATGAGTGAGGCCCCGCCCTACATCGACGCCGAGGCGATGTCCCGGCTCGTACCGATGTCCACGGCGATCGAGGCGGTGGAAGCCGTCCTCAAGACAGGCCTGGACCCGGAGGCGGAACCTCCGCGGGGAGTGGTCGACGTACCCGGCGGCCAGCTCCTCCTGATGCCGTCCTCCACGACGTCGTACACGGGGGTGAAGATCGCCACGGTCACCCCCGGGAACGCGGCCCTCGACCTCCCGCGCGTCCAGGGCGTGTACCTCCTCCTGGACGGAACGATCCACACGCCCCTGGCCCTCCTGGACGGAATCGCCCTGACGTCCCTGCGCACTCCGGCGGTCTCAGGAGCCGCGATCAAGCACCTCGCGGTCGCGGATGCCCGCCGCCTCCTGGTCTTCGGCACCGGCCCCCAGGCCTGGGGTCACGTGGAGGCGGTCCGCGCGGTGCGCCCGACGCTGGAACACGTGGACGTCGTGGCGCGGAACCCGGAGCGGGTGGCGACCTTCGTCGACCGATGCCGCGAGGCGGGCCTGTCGGCCGCGCCCGCGACCGCGGCGGACGTCGCGACCGCCGACGTGGTCTGCTGCTGCACGACGGCCCGCGAACCGCTCTTCGACAGCGCACTGCTCCCGTCCCACGCGACGGTCGCGGCAGTGGGCTCGCACGAGCCGGACGCACGCGAGGTGGACGAGGAGCTTCTGCGACGCGGCCTGGTGGTGGCCGAGTCGCACGGGGTGGCGCTGCGGGAGTGCGGCGACATCGTCCTCGCGGTGGACGCGGGCGCCTTTGACGTGGAGCGGCTGCGGACGCTGGGCGAGTTGGTGCGCGGCGAGGTGGAAGTGGCCGAGGACCGGCCTCGGTTGTTCAAGTCCGCGGGGATGGCTTGGGAGGACTTGGGGGTGGGGGCGGCTGTTTATGAGGGGTGGAGGGCCCTCGACTGACCACCTTGCTTCGTGCACCTGCCTGCGCCCTGCTGACGCCCACCCTCACCCTCCTCGCCACAGGGGTGACCACAACGCTGACGGTACTGGGAAAGGGGGGAGCCTGATGGGTACGTCCACACGTTGGCAGGGGCCCTGCGGCCGCAGCGGCAGGGGCGACACGATCAGCCGTCGTTCGGACTGTTGCCTGCGGCCCTGCACGCCGGAGAACAACTCGTAGATGTCCTGGATCAGTCCCGCCCGGGACCGCCCCACAGCCATGGCTGGACGTGATCGGGTCGAGGCCGGGCCGAGCTGAATGCCCTGGTGACCTCGGTGTGATCTGCCGAAAGTGGATCAGTAGCCCCTGCGCCGAGGCCCGTTGGCGGGTCACGCCCGTCAGCAACCAACATGGTCCGAGCGCGGCTCCCGGCCCCCACGATATTCTGCGGTCAATCGTCAACGCGGCCCGACAGGCTTCCGTTCCAGGACATGCCCCCACCCGCACGAGCAATTTCGTGCTGCCTGGGGGCATTCCTTGCTGTTCCGCGAGTCCGCCGAGTCGGTCGCCGCGCGAGCCCTTGAGGGTTCGCTGTTCCTGCATCTGACAGAGCAGTTCGTGCATACACACGGCTACAAGCCCGGCATCTCCGAAGTGCGCTCCTGGGAGCGGAGCATTCCCGCGCTCACCGGGGCGCTGCTCGACGCCGGGCTCGGACAGGTTGAGGTGATGCTGGAGTATGCCCTGCCGCTCACCAGCAAGCGTGCGGACGCGGTGTTGGCCGGGGTGCATCCGCGGACCGGCGAGCCCTCGTACGTCATCGTGGAACTCAAGCAGTGGAGCGAAGCTCATCCCGAGGATGGCGAGCCGCTGCTGTGTCGTGTTGAGGCGTACGCACGGCCCGTGCTCAATCCGATCGAGCAGGTTCGGGGTTACTGCGACTACCTGGTGTCGTTCAACGGGGCGCTGGCCAAACACCCGGAGCGGATTTCCGGTGCGGCTTTCCTGCACAACGCCACCGAGTTCGGCGTGAGCGGGCTGGACGAGGTCGAACAGAGTGAGCGTGGGCGGCTGTTCACCGCCGACAGGCGTGGTGACTTCATCGGATATCTGCAGACGCGGCTCGCACCGCAGTCCGGGGCCGCCGCCGCTGATGAACTGATCGGCGGCAAGATCCAGCCCTCGACACAGTTGATGTCCGTCGCTGCTCAAGAGGTGCGTGAGCGGGAACAGTTCGTCTTGCTCGATGAGCAGCGGATCGCGTACGAGATGGTGCTCGGTGCCGTACGGAAGGCAGAACAGGCCGACCACAAGGAAGTGATCGTGGTGACGGGCGGGCCTGGTTCGGGCAAGAGCGTGATCGCGCTGTCACTGCTTGGTGAGCTGTATCGGCGGAGCGTGCCCGCGCTGCACGCCACCGGATCGCAGTCGTTCACGAAGACGATGCGGAAGGTGGCCGGGGCCCGGAAGCGTGAAGTGCAGGATCTCTTCAAGTACTTCAACAGCTTCATGACCGCCGAGCGCAATGGCCTCGGCGTACTCATCTGCGACGAGGCACATCGGATTCGCAAGACGTCGGCCAATCGGTACACCAAGGCCGAACTGCGCACCGACAAGGCACAGATCGAGGAGTTGATCGACGCCGCGCGTGTTCCGGTGTTTCTGCTTGATCAGCATCAGGTTGTGCGGCCGGGAGAAATGGGGACGGTCGGGCAGATTCAACAGGCCGCCGCGGCGAAGAAGTTGGACTGCCGGGTGGTGTCGCTGGACAGCCAGTTCCGGTGCGGAGGCAGTGACTCGTATCTGAGGTGGGTGGTTCGACTGCTCGGGCTTGATGGCGATCAGCCGGTGGTCTGGGATCCGGACGGGAAGGTCGGGCTCGAAGTCGTCGACAGCCCTGAGGAGTTGGAGGCCTTTCTCGCCGACCGTCGAGCCCACGGGTACGGGGCGAGAATGTCCGCCGGGTACTGCTGGAAGTGGACCACCAAGATTCCGCCGGGGCAGGCGCTTCCTGCGGATGTCACGATCGGTGACTGGGCGCGGCCATGGAACGTCTTTGGCGACCGGGCCGTACTGGGCGCTCCTCCCGCTGCCCTGTGGGCCACAGATCCGGCCGGCTTCGGGCAGGTCGGTTGTGTCTACACAGCGCAGGGATTCGAGTACGACTGGAGCGGCGTCATCATCGGCCCCGATCTGGTGTGGCGCGGGGACAAGTGGGTCGTCGACCGCACGGCGTCAAAGGATCCGGTGTTCACCAGAGCCACGCCGGACGCCGACGTCGACCGCCTCATTCGCAATACGTACAAGGTGTTGCTGACCCGCGGCATGATCGGCACGGTGATCTACTCCACCGATCCCGAGACACGCGACAAGCTGCGGGAACTCATGGGGACGGGGGCCGACGCCACGGTTCCCGCCTAGCGGGCCCCCGCCCCCTCCCTCACACCACCCGCACCACATGCCGCACCACCGCATCAAACAAATACCCCTGACTGTTGTGCACCGTCGCCTCCGGCTGGGTGTGGCCGGTGGTGTCGGTGGCTCGGGCCAGGATTGTGGTCGGGCCCGGGGTTCTGGGGTGCCAGGGGGTGGTCCAGCGGGTCCAAGTGGCGCGGTGAGGGGTGTCCTTGAGGCGGGCGGGGTGCCATGTCGTGCCCGCGTCCGTGCTGATGTCCACTCGGGTGATCGCACCCTTCGCCGACCATGAGCGGCCGGTGAGGTGGTGGGTCGTGGATGCCGCGAGGCTTGCGTTCCAAGGGAGTTCGAAGGCGGACTTCAGGGTCTGGTGGGTGAGCGGGGCGCTGCCCTCTTCCGGGTACGACTCGCCGAACAGGCGGTAGAACTGCGTGTTCCAGGGCGAGAAGAGGGGTTGTGACGAGACCTCGATGTCGCCCACCCATTTGATCGACGCGATGCCCACCCACGCCGGGACCAGGAGCCTCACCGGGTAGCCGTGGTCCGCGGGGAGTGGGGCGCCGTTCATCTCGTACGCGAGGATCACGTCGTCCATCGCCTTGGCGAGCGGGAGCGGGCGGCGGACCCTGCCCAGGTTCGTGCCGTCGTCCGTGATGTAGTCCGCGTCAAGACCGCTCGGCATCACGTCCACCGCATGGCGCGACACGCCTGCCCGGCGCAGGACTTCGGAGAGGCGTACGCCGCGCCAGCGGGCGTTGCCGATCGCTCCCAGGGTCCAGGCCGTGCCCGAGGCCGGCTGGCCCTGCTGGGTCGTGAAGAAGCTTCTGCCGTTGCCCGCGCATTCGACGAACGCGGTGCGTGTCGTCGACGGGAGGCGTTTTAGGTCTGTGAGTGTGAACTGCCGCGACCCGCCGCCCCGCAGGCCGTCGCCCCAGATCTTCAGGCTCCATCTCTTCGGGTCCAGGCGTGGCGTCGCCGTGTGGTTGCGTACGAAGAAGTGGGAGGCGGGGGTGAGGTGGGCCGTCTGCGCCAGTGCCTCGAACTTCGTCTCCGCGTTCGTGCCGCGGATCGTGAAGCGGTCCGCAGGGAGCGGTTTCACGATCCCGGCCGCGGCGGGGGCCGCCGCGTTCGCACGGGGTGCTCCCAGTGACGAGACCGCGCCCGCGGCCCCCGCCGCCGCGAGCAGCCGCAGCATGTCCCTGCGCGCCACCCCGTCCGCCCGTGCCTCCCCCGCGAGCCACTGAGCGCGTCGGCGTCTGTCG
The DNA here is from genome assembly GCF_039533825.1 of Streptomyces rectiviolaceus. NCBI lineage: Bacteria > Bacillati > Actinomycetota > Actinomycetes > Kitasatosporales > Streptomycetaceae > Streptomyces > Streptomyces rectiviolaceus. Next base: position 41,262 of record NZ_BAAAUG010000118.1, on the reverse strand, counting down.
TACTCCTCTTCGGATGCCCCGTCGGACGTCTCTTTGAAGATCATGGGCGTCATCGTACGAGCCGCCCCCGCTCAACTCACCGTTGAAACACGCCAGTTACGGGGTTGTCGTAGACACTACATAGACCATCGGGTGCTCCGGATTGACGCGGTTCACCACCACGTCCAGGGTCGGCGCCGGGTCCTTGTTCGCGTGGGTGAGACCCAGCCAGGGGCCCGGGTCCGTGAACTCCCAGCCGACGACCTTGCGGTCGCGCTTGCTGATCGTGATGTCGTTCTTCTCCAGTGTCTTGGTGCTCGAGCCGATCCGCTTGAGGAACTTGTCCAGGCCCTTGTTGCTCGTCAGGAACTGGACGTACAGGCGGCTGGTGCGCCAGTTGTTCGTCTCGTAGTAGGCGACTTCCCTGGAGTACGGGGGGATCGGCACGTCGTAGAGGCGGCGCTGCACCTTGGAGGGCCAGCCCGCGGTGAGGCCGGTCGCGGAGTACTTGGCCTCCTTGTCGCGGCCGCTGTTGCGGCTCTGGTTCGCGGAGATCACCAGATAGCCGGCCGGTACACCGATCAGGAGCACGATGATCGTGGCCGTCAGCCAGCGGCGGCGGATCATGTGGCGGCGGCCCTCGCGGGGGCGGCCCCCCTCGTCGGCGGGATCCGGGGAGTCCGGAGAGTCCGGGGAGTCCGGGGAGGAAGGCTGGCGGGGGACGGTCATGTGTTTACTGGGTTCCCTGAGAGGTGCGGTCGTTGGTACGGCGCGCTTCCACATAGCGCTCATAGCGTTCGTGGCGCTCCACCCGGCGCCGGTTCGCCCTGCGGAAGCGGCGTGCCACCAGACGCGCCAGGTCGGCGGCGCCCACCATGCCCGCCTCGGGGCCCAGCTGGGCGCGGGCGATACGGGCCTCGGGGCGGTAGCCGCGCCCCGTCAGCTGGCGGCGGAACGCGTCACGGGCCGGGCCGATCAGGAGGTCGTCGGCGGCCGAGACGCCGCCGCCGATCACGAAGCAGGACGGGTCGAGGGCGGCGGCCAGGTTCGCGATGCCTACGCCGAGCCACTGGCCGATGTCCTGGAGCAGCTCCACGCACATCGCGTCGCCGTCCCGGGCCAGCTCCGTGATCAGGGGGCCCGTGATGTCGGGGATGTTGCCCTTGACCCGCTCGATGATCCCGTACGCGACCGGGGAGTCGGCAGCGGCGAGCTCGCGGGCCTCCCTGACCAGCGCGTTGCCGGAGCTGTACTGCTCCCAGCAGCCGCGGTTTCCGCAGGGGCAGCGGTGGCCGCCCGGGACCACCTGCATATGGCCGAACTCCCCGGCCACGCCGAACTTGCCGCGCTTGACCTGGCCGTCCTCCAGGATCGCGCCGCCGATGCCGGTACCGAGCGTGATCATGACCAGGTGGTCCTCGCCGCGGGCCGCGCCGAAGCGCCACTCCGCCCACGCGGCGGTGTTCGCGTCGTTGTCGACGAGCACGGGGACCGCGAGGCGGCCCGAGATGCGGTCGCGCAGCGGTTCGTTGCGCCAGGACAGGTGCGGGGCGAACAGGACGCGGTTGCGGTCCGCGTCGACCCAGCCCGCCGCACCGATGCCCACCGCGTGCACGTCGTGCCGGTCGGAGAGGTCGAGGACCAGCTCGACGATGGTGTCCTCGACGACCTTGGGGCTCTTGGACTTGTCCGGGGTCTCCGTGCGGAGCGTCTCCAGGATGTTGCCGTCGGCGTCGACGACGCCCGCCATCACCTTCGTGCCGCCGATGTCGATGCCGACGGTGGGGACGCGGGGCGCCGTCAGATGGGATCGGCGCTCACGCGTGCCCACGGTCCGCAGAACGGTGGCTCGGGCGGAGCCACGGTGCGCGAGGTCGCGGTAGGTGCTCATTGCGGCGATTCTGCCTCACACTCGCGGGGGCGCGCACAACGGACCCCGGGGTGCCCGGCACCCCGGGGTGCCCCGCCAGGGGCGCGGGGAACTGCGCGCTCAGCCCGAGAAATGCCGCAGTCGCGTCTGCTGGGTGACCGAGCAGACGCGACTGCGGCATCTTTGTGGCTGGTCGCGCAGTTCCCCGCGCCCCTGGTGGGGCGCTGCTCAGCGCTTCTCCAGTTCGTGACGGAGGTCGTCGAGTTCGCTGCCGCCCGCCATCTGGCGGGTCAACTCGTCCAGGGTGATCTCGTCGCGGGCGTAGCTGCCGAACATCGTGCCCCGCTTCAGAAGGACGAAGCGGTTGCCGACCAGGTACGCGTGGTGCGGGTTGTGGGTGATCAAGACCACTCCGAGGCCCGCGTCCCGCGCGGCGGCGACGTACTTGAGGACGACGCCCGACTGCTTGACGCCGAGCGCGGCCGTCGGCTCGTCGAGCACCAGGACCTTGGCGCCGAAGTAGACGGCGCGCGCGATCGCCACGCACTGGCGCTCGCCGCCCGACAGGGTGCCGATGGGCTGGTCGACGTCGCGCAGGTCGATGCCCATGCGAAGCAGCTCCGCGCGGGTCGTCTCGCGCATGAGGTCGACGTCCAGGCGCTTGAAGGGGCCCACGCCCTTCGTCGGCTCGGAGCCGAGGAAGAAGTTCCGCCAGACCGGCATCAGCGGGACCACGGCGAGGTCCTGGTAGACCGTGGCGATACCGCGGTCGAGGGCCTCGCGCGGCGAGCCGAGCCTCGCGTCCTCACCCTCGATGCGGAAGTCGCCCGCGTCGTGCTTGTGCAGGCCCGCGATGATCTTGATGAGGGTCGACTTGCCCGCGCCGTTGTCGCCGAGGACGCAGGAGATCTCGCCCGCGTGGACCTCAAGGGAGACGCCTTCGAGGGCGCGGATGTTGCCGTAGTACTTGCTGACGTCGTCGAGCTCGACGAGCGGGGTGCGGTCCGGCTCCGGGACCGCGTCGGTGACTTCGGTCGTGTCGGTGGTCACTTCGTCGCCTCCGCGCGCTTGCGGACCCAGTGGTTGAGCAGGGTCGCCAGGAGCAGCATCACTCCGAGGAAGAACTTGAACCAGTCCGGGTTCCACTCGGCGAACACGATGCCCTTGCTGACCATGCCGAAGATGAGGGCACCCACGGCCGCGCCGACCGCCGAGCCGTATCCACCGGTGATCAGACAGCCGCCGATGACGGCCGCGATGATGTAGATCAGTTCGTTGCCGACGCCCTCGCCGGACTGGACGACGTCGTACGAGAAGAGCAGGTGCTGGCCCGAGATCCAGGCGCCGAAGGCGACGCCCATGTAGAGGCCGATCTTGGTCGCCGCGACCGGGACGCCGACCGCGCGGGCCGCGTCCTCGCCGCCGCCGACCGCGAAGATCCAGTTGCCGACGCGGGTGCGGAGCAGGATCCAGGTGGCGACCGCGATCAGGCCGAGCCACCAGAGGATCGTGATCTTGAAGTCGACGCCGCCGATGGTGATCGTCGACGCGAAGACGTCCTTGGCGGAGGTGAAGCCCTCCATGTCGGCGATCGACTTCGTGGAGACCGTGCCGCTGATCAGCTTGGTGAAGCCGAGGTTCATGCCGGTCAGCATCAGGAACGTACCGAGCGTGATGATGAAGCTCGGCGGGTCGGTGCGCGTCAGCATCACACCGTTGAAGACGCCGATCGCCAGGGTGACGACGAGCGAGACGAGCACGCCGACCCAGACGTTCGCCGTCATCTGATAGCTGAACATCGACGAGATCAGCGCGGAGCTCGTCACCATGACGCCCGCGGACAGGTCGAACTCGCCGCCGATCATCAGGAGCGCCACCGGCACCGCCATGATGCCGAGCGTCGATGCCGCGTAGAGCACCGTGGCGAGGCTGGTGGCCTGCATGAAGCTGTCCGCGGCGACCGCGAAGAAGATGAAGACGGCGATGGCGCCGACGACGGAGCCGAGCTCGGGGCGGCCCATCAGCTTCTTCAGCGGCGACGCCTTCAGGAGGCGCTCGTCCGTCTTCGTGCCCGGGGAACCCGGGGAAGGCGAAGAGGCGGGCGCCGGGGCTGTGGCTGTCATCGGGTCCCTCGCTTCGCGTATTCCTCCAGCTCGGCGGCCTGATCCTTGGTGACGATCTGCGGTCCGGTGAGGACCGGCTTGCCGCCGCCGAGCACATCGGCGTTGTACTTGTAGAGCCAGAGCAGGTCCACGGCCTCGTAGCCCTGGAGGTAGGGCTGCTGGTCGACGGCGAAGCCGAGCGTGCCGTCCTTCAGGCCGGCCGCGACCTTCTCGTTCAGGTCGAAGGTGTCGACCTCGGCCTTGCTGCCGGCGCTGTCCGCGGCCTTCACCGCGGTGTCCGCGAAGGGCGCGCCGAGCGTGACGACCGAGTCGATGGACTTGTCGGACTGGAGCCTGGCCTCGATGGAGGACTGCACGTCGGGCATGTTCGTGCCGGTCACGTACAGGTTCTGCATCTTGCCGTCGAAGGTCTTCTTGGCGCCGTCGCAGCGCTGCTCGTGGCCGACGTTGCCCTGCTCGTGCAGGATGCAGAGCGCCTTCTTCTTGCCGCGCTTGTTGAGCTCGTCGCCGACGGCCTCGCCCGCGATCGTCTCGTCCTGGCCGATGTGGGTCAGCGCGCCGAACTCCTTGGACTCCGCGGATCCGGAGTTCACGGTGATCACCGGGATGCCGGCCTTCTTGGCGCGGGCCAGGGCGCCCTTCATGGCGGCGGGCTTGGCGAGGGTGACGATGATGCCGTCGACCTTCTTGTCGATGTACGAGTCCACGAGCTGGGCCTGCTGCTGGGCCTCGGCGTTGTGGGCGTACAGGAACTTGATGTTGTCCTTGACGGCGGCCTGCTTGGCGCCGTTCTGGACGATGTCCCAGAACGTGTCGCCGTCACCCGAGTGGGTCACCATCCCGAACGTCCAGTTCGGCGTGTTCACCGCGGACTTGCCCTGTGCCGTTGCCGCCTTGCGTGCGTCCTCGGCGCGCTTGCCGCCGGTGCTGCTGCACCCCGCGAGGGATACCCCGAGCACCGCGACCAGCACGGCGCCCACCGCACGTACCCCTGTCTGAACCCTTGCCACGACGCCGTGCCCTTCTAGCTCTAGCTCTGTTCCTCGGTGAGGCCGGTCCGGATCCCCGGCCCCAGCCGCCCAAGTATCGACCACGCGGATCACGCATGCGTTCATCGGGTACCGCGGGCGGTGTACTTCTCCAGCTTCGGCACGTCCTTCTCAGTGACGATGGCGGGTCCGGTGAGGACGGGCTTGCCGCCGCCCAGGACGTTGGCGTTGGTCTTGTAGAGCCACAGCTCGTCGATGGCGAGGTAGCCCTGGAGGTAGGGCTGCTGGTCGACGGCGAAGCCGACCTCCTTGGCCTTGAGGCGCTTGACCACCTCGGCGTTCAGGTCGAAGGTGGCGACCTCCGCCTTGCTGCCTGAGTCCTCCTTGGCCTTCACCGAGAGGGCGGCGATGGGCGCGCCGAGCGTGACCACCGCGTCGATGTCCTTGGTGGCCTGCAGCTTCGCGCTGATGGAGGACTGGGCGTTCGGCGCGTTGGTGCCCTCGACGTTGAGGTTCTCGACCGAGCCCTTGAGCGTCTTCTTGACGCCCGCGCAGCGCTGCTCCAGGGAGACGTTGCCCTGTTCGTGGATGACGCAGAGCACCTTCTTCTTGCCGCGCTTCGTGAGCTCGTCACCGACGGCCTCGCCCGCCACGGACTCGTCCTGCCCGATGTGGCTGAGCGCGCCGTAGTCGGCGGAGAACTCGCCGCCGGAGTTGATCGTGACGACCGGTATCCCGGCTGCCTCGGCCTTGCCGAGGACCGCCTTCATCGCCTCGGGCTTGGCCAGGGTCACGACGATGCCGTCGACCTTCTTGTCGATCGCCGACTGGACGAGCTCGGCCTGCCCCTTGGCCTCTTTGTCGTTGGAGTAGAGGAACGCGACGTTGTCCTTGCGGGCCGCCTGCTTGGCGCCGCTCTGGACGATGTCCCAGAAGGTGTCGCCCTCGCCGGAGTGCGTGACCATCGCGATCTTGAGGCGGGGCGTGTTCACGCCCTTGCCGCCTCCCCCGCCGTCGCCCGACTTGTCCTCGTCGTCCTTGCCGCCGGAGCTGCTGCACCCGGCCGCGAGCGCGATCACCGCTATCAGAGCTGCTGCCGTGCGGGCTGTACGCATGGTGGGACCACCTCTTCTCCCGGCCGCCCGAATGCGGCTGGGGGAGTTCTAGCGGCGGGCGCGCGGCAGCGTCAATGGATTTGTCAGAACATTCTTACGACGGTGATGTACGGGGGCTACGGCCGTACGAGGAGCTGGAACTCGAAGGAGTAGCGCGAGGCGCGGTAGATGTGCGAGCCGAACTCGACCGCGCGGCCCGTGTCGTCGAAGGTCGTGCGCTGCATCGTGAGCAGCGGGGCACCCGCGGGCTCGCCGAGCCGCTCGCCCTCTTCGGCGGTGGCGGCGCGGGCGCCCACGGACTGGCGCGCGCTGTGCAGGGTGATGCTCGCACCGCGCATCAGGCGGTAGAGGCCGGTGGCCTCCAGGCGTGGGGTGTCGAGGGCGAGAAGACCGGACGGGAGGTGGTTGCGGAGGTACGCCATCGGCTCGCCGTGGGCCAGGCGGAGCCGCTCGACCAGGTGCACCTCGTCGCCCTCCGCGACGCCGAGCGCGGCTGCGACCTCGGCGGACGCGGGCTCGACGGTGTTGCGCAGGACGCGGGTCTCGGGGCGTTGGCCCGCGGCCTCCAGGTCGTCGTAGAGGCTGCTGAGCTCAAGAGGGCGCTTGACCTGGCTGTGCACGACCTGGGTGCCGACGCCCCTGCGGCGCACGAGCAGCCCCTTGTCGACGAGCGACTGGATGGCCTGGCGGACGGTCGGCCGGGACAGGCCGAGGCGCCCTGCCAGCTCGATCTCGTTGCCGAGCAGGGTGCCCGGGGTCAGGGCGCCGCGCTCGATCGCCGCCTCCAGCTGCTGGGACAGCTGGAAGTACAGCGGGACCGGGCTGCTGCGGTCGACGCCGAGCTGGAGGGAGACGGTCGGGTCCACGACTGATTTGGCGGCTGATTTGGGCACGTGGCGAGCGTAGTCGCAGGGAATGATGACGGGAAGTTCTGAAGTTCTGTTGTCCGGACAAAGGATTGACAGGATCGCGGGCTCTGGCGAGGGTGGGTCCATGCGCATCGGATTGATCGGAACGGGTCGTATCGGCACATTTCACTCCGCGGCTCTGCAGCGGCATCCGGAGGTGGACGCGCTGGTCGTCGCCGATGCCGACGCAGGGCGAGCGGCCGGGCTCGCGGCCCGGATCGGCGCGGCGTCGGCGCCTTCGGTGGACGACGTCTTCACCGGGAGCGGCCGGTCGGGCGCCGTGGACGCGGTGGTGATCACCGCGGCCACCTCCGCGCACGCCGAGCTGATCGGCAAGGCGGCGCGGGCGGGCCTGCCGGTCTTCTGCGAGAAGCCCATCGCCCTCGACCTGCCCGGCACGCTCGCCGCGCTCCGGGAGGTCGAGGCCGCGGGCACGGTGCTTCAGCTGGGCTTCCAGCGGCGGTTCGACGCGGGGTACGTGGCGGCGCGCGATGCCGTGCGGTCGGGGCGGCTCGGGCGGCTGCACACGGTCCGCGCGATCACCTCCGACCCGGCGCCGCCGCCGGCCGCGTATCTCCCGCTCTCCGGCGGGCTCTACCGCGACTGTCTGGTCCACGACTTCGACATGCTGCGGTGGGTGACGGGCCGTGAGGTGACGCAGGTGTACGCGACCGGCTCTGACGCCGGGCCCTCGATGTTCCGCGACGCGGGCGACGTCGACACGGCCGCGGCGGTCCTCACCCTCGACGACGGCACGCTCGCCACGGCGACGGCCACGCGGTGCAACGGCGCGGGCTACGACGTACGGATGGAACTGGCCGGGGATGACGACCAGATCGCGGTCGGCTTCGACGACCGCACGCCCCTGTCGTCCGTGGAACCGTCGGGCCCGCCACCGCCCGACAAGCCGTGGCCCGGCTTCCTGGAGCGGTTCACTCCCGCGTACGAGGCGGAGCTCGCGGCGTTCGTGGATGTCGTACGGGGCGAACGCCAGAACCCCTGCGACGGACGGGAGGCCCTGGAGGCGCTACGGATCGCCGAGGCCTGCGAACTGTCGCGGCGCGAGGGGCGGTTGGTACGGATGGCGGAGATCGCCGGGGACTGATTCGCCCCGGCCGGGGGGCTACTCCCCCACGCCCAGCAGAAACGGAAGGCGCTGGCAGCGCTGCTCCCAGCCGGGGGGACTCCGCCCTGTCCGGCAGCCCCGCGTCATGAGCCAACAACGCGAGCTGCACCGGCTTGCGCGAAGACGGCTTCACCAAGGGAGGCGCTGGCAGCGCTACTCCCAGCCGGGGGGACTCCGCCCCGTCCGGCAGCCCCGCGCCATGCGCCAACAACGCGATCTCAACCCGGTCACCGAAGACGGCTCCGCCACGAAGCGGGAGGCCCTGGTGGCGCTGCCCCCAGCCGGGGGGCACTCCGCCCCGTCCAGCAAACCCGCATCATGAGCCAACAACGCAAGCTGCACCCGCTTGCGCGAAGACGGCTACGCCAAGAAACGGGAGGCGCTGGCAGCGCTGCCCCCAGCCGGGGGGACTCCGCCCCGTCCGGCAAACCCGCATCATGCGCCAACAACGCGATCTCAACCCGGTCACCGAAGACGGCTCCACCAAGAAACGGGAGGCGCTAGTAGCGCTGCCCCCAGCCGGGGGTGGGAGTTACTCCGCCCTGTCCAGCAGCCCCGCGTCATGCGCCAACAGCGCGACCTGCACCCGGTTGTTGAGGTCCAGCTTCGTCAGGATGCGGGAGACGTGGGCCTTTACGGTGGCCACGCTCAGGAAGAGTTCCGCCGCGATGTCCGCGTTCGACGCGCCACGGCCCACCGCGACCGCGACCTCCCTCTCCCGCTCCCCCAGCAGCGAGAGCCGCTCCAACGCCCGCTCGCGGCGCCCCTGTTGGGGGTTCACCCCCGTGACCTGGGTGATCAGCTGCTGCGTCACCGTGGGGGAAAGCACCGGCTCCCCCGCCGCGACCGCCCGTACCGCCGCGACGATCTCGGCGGGCGGTGTGTCCTTGAGGACGAAGCCTGCCGCGCCTGCCCGCAGGGCTCGCAGCACCTGTTCGTCGGCGTGGAACGTGGTGAGGACGATGACCTCGGGGGCGTCGGGGCGCTTGCGCAGGGCCTCCGTCGCCGCGAGGCCGTCCATCGTGGGCATGCGGATGTCCATCAGGACGACGTCGGGGCGGAGCTCGCCGACCAGCGGGGCCACGTGGGAGCCGTCCGCCGCCTCGCCGACGATCTCGATGTCGTCCGCGCCGCCCATCATGAAGGACAGACCGGCACGGACCAGCGGGTCGTCGTCGACGAGGAGCACGCGGATCGGGTTCATGGGGCCACAGTAACGAGATCTCGCAGCGGCCGATCGCGCCCGGCGTCCGGGGTGCGGCCGGGGCGGGCAGGGTCGGGAACGCCGCGGCCTCGACGGCCGGTTCGGCCCGGCGGCGCAGTGAGCCCCGCCGGATCCCGGCCCGAGAGTGTTTTGCCTGAAGCCCCCGGCACCGCACTCACAGCTCACCGCCGCGACCGGCGGACGAGTCCCACGGCAGCCACGCGTCAACGCGGAACCCGCCGTCCCCCGTGACCCCGTGCTCGACGCGGCCGCCCGCCAGCGTGGCCCGCTCCGTGAGGCCGATCAGTCCCTGTCCGGAACCGGGGACGTTCGGCACGTCACCGGGCGGCGGCGGATTGCGCACCGACAGGGTGAGGCCTTCGCCGGGGGCGCCGGACACCAGGACGCTCACCTCGGCGCCAGGGGCGTGCTTGCGGGCGTTGGTCAGGCCCTCCTGGGCAATGCGGTAGGCGGTGCGGCCGACGGCTGCGGGCACGGCTGCCGGGTCGGCAACACGGTGGTCGAGCGCGACCTTCATACCCGCGTCACGGGACTCGGCGACCAGGGTCTCCAGGGCGGCGAGGGTCGGCTGCGGGCGGCCTGACGCCTCGCCGTCGCCGCCACCGCCACGCAGGACGCCGATCACCTCGCGCAGATCCTGCAGCGCTTCGTGCGAGCTCTCCCGGATGACGCCGGCCGCGCGGACGATCTCCTCGCGGGGCGCGTCCGGCCGGAACTCCAGGGCGCCCGCGTGCACGCTGAGCAGGGTGAGGCGGTGGGCGAGCACGTCGTGCATCTCGCGGGCGATGGACTCGCGGGCCAGCCGCTGGGCCTGTTCGGCACGGAGCGCCGCCTCGTTCTCGGCGCGGATCGCACGGTCGCGCAGGCTCAGCAGGAGCTGTCGGCGCGAGCGCACGAACATGCCCCAGCCGATGACGCCGGCGCTGAGCAGCCCGCCGAGGATGACGGTGACGAGGTACGGCAGGTCGGCGTCCGGCCGCAGCCGGTAGACGAACGGCAGCACGGCGATCGAGACCCCGCCGATCCAGCCGACGTACCGGAAGGGGCGGTGCACCGCGAGGGTGAACAGGGCCACCGCGGCCGCGCCGCCCGCGGTGTCCGAGACCACGCTGACCGGCACCATGGCGACGGCGAGGCCGACCGGCCAGCGCCTGCGCAGCCAGACGGCGGCGCAGGCGAGCGCGCCGATCAGCTGGTCGGCTTCCGCCGCGCCGGGCGAGACGTGCGGATTGTTGCCTACCGCCTCCGCGCCCACCATGCCGACGGCGACGGCCACGAAGAAGCAGGCGAAGTCGACCAGCCAGTCGCGCACGGTCCGCCGGGGCCTGCGCTTGCGCTTGCTCGTGCTCTTGCTCTTGCGGGGCGCGTGGTCCGGGTCGAACTCGGCGGCGATGGCCGAGGGCAGCGCCCATGGACGCCTGGCCAAGGGGGCCGAGGACGCCGAGGGGACCGCTGGGGGCTCACTGCCGCTCATGGTCGACAAATCTACGCACTGTCGGGAGCATCGGCCGCCGTCCGGACGTGATCGTCTACCAAAGTCGCGCACGCGGAGACTTTCGGGGGGTGCCAGGGGGAAGAAGCCTCACCCCGTGGCCGATGTGCGTGGGGGGTCCACGGGGTGAGGCTCTTCGGTATGAAGCAGGTACTTGAGGTCTTCGGCGTCCTTCTCCTGATCCAGGGCGCGGCCGCCCTGGTGCACGAACTGACCGGCCGGCTACGCGGCTGGGGCATCGTGCAGCGGATCGGGTTCCTCGACGGCTACGAGATCTACGCGGGCGTCACGCTGATCGTGCTGGCGCTCGCGCTGTTCGCCGTCGTGGAGAGCCGAAAGGCCCGTTAGTACCTGCCGCCGCGGCGCCAGTGCCGCGCGACGGCGGGCTCAGCAGGCGTAGTCGACCAGATCGAAGGAATCGTAGTGGTCGGCCGTGTAGTAGTCCTCCTGATTCTCCTCACCGGTCACGATGCGCCGCGCACCGCGGTCCGGTGAGCCCGGCGTGACCACGGTGTACTCGTGGTAGTAGCCGGATCCCTGCGAGGGCAGGATGCCTTCCCTGTTCTGGAAGACGGTGCCGTCCTGCGGATACGGGTAGGGGCCGTCCGCCTCGATCAGGTCCAGGGTGTCGTGCGCCTGGGCGGGCAGCGCGGAGTAGCAGATGTCGCCGACAGCGGTGATGGAGTACGCCGTCGACACGGGGGCGTGGTGGTCCGGGGCCGCGTTCGCGGAGGCGGCGACGGGGCCGCCGATGAGCAGGGCGGCGGCGAGGGCGGTGACGCTCACGATTCGTGGGGGGATTCGCATGCGACCAGTGTGACGCGCGTAGAGGTTGTCGTGTCAACGTCAAGTGCGGTGAATTTTCCGGGAGTTAACCCAACGCCACCGACCGACCGCCGTCAGCCCTTCTCGGCAGCCGCCTTCTCGACTGCGGCTTTCTCGGCAGCCGCCTTCGCGGCAGCGCTCTTCTCGGCAGCGATGCGGTGTTCCGCCATGTACTCGCGCATCCGCAGACTGGTGGACCCACTGGTGTAGAGCACGGCGCCCACCACCGAGAGCGGCACCGAAAGCCCCAGCCAGCCAAGGAGTTCGGGCCACCTGCGCTGCGCACGGCAGTCGTCCCACGTGGATTCCGCCCATGTCGGGGCGTCACCCTCGTAGAACAACACCGACTGGCACTTGCGGCTGCTCGAGTACTCGTCGTCCCCGTCGCTGAACGGCGCCATCAGCTGCCACGCGAGCACGATCCAGATGATGCCCGCCACGAAGAACAGCGCGCCGCCCCAGTTGCGGCGCTTCTGCGCGCTCGCGGCGAAGTCCTGCTCGAAGTACTCGTTCATGGGCTCCCCCTCCTTGATCGACCACGGAAGGTATCACCGCGCCCCGCGCCCCCAACTGGTCCCCACCAGAACCAGCACACCTCCCACCAGACCCACCACTCCCAGCCGTTCCCCGCCCAGCGCGATCCCGACCGCGGCGGCCCACAACGGCTCCGTGCCGAGCAGCAGGCTCACCCGCGAAGGAGACGTCCTGCGTACCGCCCACATCTGTACGAAGAAGGCGAAGAGCGTGCAGAACACGGAGAGGAAGAGCAGCCCGGCCCACTCGCGCGCGCCGAAGTCCGCGGCGACGGACCAGGGCGAGGCCCCCGTGCCCGCGGCCGCGAGCACCGCGAACACGGCCACGGCGGAGCCCAGTTGGACGGTCGTGAGCGACAAGGAGTCCGCGTCCCGCACGGCCTTGATCCGGGACATCGCCACGACGTGCACCGTGCGCGCGAGCGCCGCAAGGAGGATGAGGCCGTCGCCCAGGGACGGCCGCGTGAAGCCGCCGCCCTGGGTCAGCAGGACCACGCCGAGCACGGAGAGTCCGGCCGCCGCGAGGAAGGCACGCGGCGGCCTCTTGTGCGTCACCGCGGCCTCGGCGAGCGGGGTGAAGATCATGGTGAGGCTGATGATGAGGCCCGCGTTGGTCGCCGACGTGTGGACGACGCCGTACGTCTCCAGGAGGAAGATCCCGCTCAGGATCAGCCCGAGCAGCCCCGCCCCGCGCCACTGCGGCGCCGTCAGCGCGCGCAGGCCGCGCCATCCCGCCACCACGAGCGCGGGCAGCACGACGGCGAACCGCAGCACCAGGACGGCGACGACCGTGTGCGTCGTCGTGATGCCCTTGGCCGCCAGATAGCTGGCGCCCCAGACGACGGCCACCAGCAGGACGGGCAGATCGGTGAGCCAGGAGCGGCGCACTGCGGGCGCGGCGGGGGCGGTGAGCGTCGACACGGGGCGCTGTCTCCAACGGATGCTGCGGTGTGGAGACTTCGGCGGCTCTCACGTGGGTCGATCACCGTATCCGGCACAGATCGCGCCGGGAAGGGACGGCTGCGACCGTCTCACTGAGCGGTCCGGGCTCCGTCAGTAGGTGCCGTACTCGGGGCGGCCCGCGCGGTCGTAGGTGCTGATGACGACGCCCGTCGACGTCGTGCGCGACGCGGTGTGCCGGAAGGCTGTGGGCAGTCCGCCGTCGGCGAAGAGGCGCCTGCCGGTGCCGAGGGCCACGGGGAACGTCAGCAGGTGCACGGTGTCGATCAGGTCGTGCGCCATCAGGGACTGCGCGAGGCCTGCACTGCCGTGCAGCTGGAGTTCGCGCCCCGGCTGTTCCTTGAGGAGCGTCACGTCCTTGGCGAGGTCGTCCCGGCCGATGAACCGCGTGCCCGGCCAGTCGCTGCCGGTGAGCGTGGTGCTGGCCACGTACTTGGGCAGGGAGTTGAGCCGCGATGCCACCGGGTCCGCCGGGTCGGTCATCTTCGGCCAGTACGAGGCGAAGATCTCGTACGTACGCCGCCCGAGCAGGAAGGCGTCGGCCCGGTCGAAGACCTCGGTGACGAAGGCACCGAAGTCCTCGTCCCCGTAGGGCACCGACCAGCCGCCGTGCTCGAACCCGTCGCTGCGGTCCTCCTCCGGCCCGCCCGGGGCCTGGATCACGCCGTCGAGGGTCTGGAACTGGGTGAGCGTGACCTTCATGGCTGATGCCTCTTCCGTGTTTCGTCGCCGAGCGCTTCTCTCACCTACTCAGACCGTGCGCCCACCCAGAAGTCATCGCATCCCCGCGGTCCTTTCCCGCCGGAAAGCGCTGTCCGTTTCCCGCCAGCCACGGCGCGCGCCGACCGCTTTCATTGAACCCACAAGCACTTCTCGCCCATTGCGGAACATAACCACGCGAATGAGGTTTACGAACATGTCTTCTCTGACCGGCAGGACGGCCCTGGTGACCGGCGGCAGCCGCGGCATAGGCGCGGCGATCGCGCTGCGGCTCGCGCAGGAGGGCGCCGATGTGGCGATCACGTACGTCAACGGGGAGGCCGCCGCTCGTGAGGTGGTCGCCAAGATCGAGTCGGCCGGCCGGCGCGGCTTCGCCATCCGAGCCGACGCGGCCGACCCCGGGGACGCCGCGGGCGCCGTGGAGCGTGCGGCGGACGATCTGGGCCGCCTGGACATCCTGGTGAACAACGCGGGCATCGGAGTACTCGGCCCCATCGGGGACTTGGCGCTCTCCGACATCGACCGGGTGCTCGCCGTCAACGTACGTTCGGTCTTCCTGGCCTCGCAGGCGGCGGCCGGGAGGCTGGCCGACGGGGGCCGGATCATCTCGACCGGATCCGGACTCGCGCGGTTCGCGGGCGGTCCGGGCGCGACGCTGTACGCACTGAGCAAGGCGGCGCTCGTCGGCATGACCAAGCCGCTGGCCCGCGAGCTCGCCGGGCGCGGGATCACCGTGAACGTCGTGCACCCGGGTTCGATCGACACGGACATGAACCCGGCGGACGGCCCCTTCGCCGAGCCGCAGAAGGCGGCGACGGCCCTGGCCCGCTTCGGTTCGCCGGACGAGGTGGCTTCACTCGTCGCCTATCTGGCCGGGGACGACGCGGCGTTCATCACGGGCGCGGAGCTGGTGGTGGACGGCGGCTACGGGGCGTAGGGGCGACCCCGCTCATCGAACGCCGGACGGGCTGG
>NZ_BAAAUG010000118.1:0-26410 GCF_039533825.1 Streptomyces rectiviolaceus | reverse complement strand
ATTCCAGCCCGTCCGGCGTTTGAGGACGAACTCGGCGAAGCCGGTGACAGCAGACGGTGCCGAATTAACCGCCGAGCTCCTGGTGACGCGCGGCCAGGGCCACCGCGCCGGCATCCGTCAGCGAACCGAAGAGGTGCAGCCGCGAAATGCCGCCGTCCGGGAAGATGTCGATGCGCACGTGCGTGCCGACGACCGGGGCGTCCAGGACGAAGCGGTGGTTGGTGTCGGGCTGCAGGCGGGTGCGGGGCAGCGCCTCGACCCATTTGCCGCTCTCGCCGTCACGGACGGAGAGCGAAGCCCAGCCCGCCGAATTGCCCTTCAAGTAGGCCGTGTCGATCTCGACGACGCGGATCTCCGCCTGCTGGACCAGCTGGTAGCGGATCCAGTCGTTGCCGTTGTCACGGCGGCGGCGGGTCTCCCAGCCGTCGTCCATCTTGCGGGAGCGGCCCGGCTGGATGGTGTTGGTGGCCGGGGAGTAGAAGCGGTCGGACGCGTCCTCGACCTGGCCGCCGTTCTCCAGGGCGACGACGTCGAACGTGCCGAGCGCGGCGAGCCACTTGGGGTCGGCGACGACCTCGCCGTAGACGCGCAGGCGCGCGATGCCGCCGTCCGGGTGCTGGTTGACGCGCAGGTGCGTGAAGCGCTGCTCGACGTCGACCGCGAAGCCGTTGGCCGCGTGGCCGCCGACCGCCGTGCGCGGTACGAGAGTCGTCCACTTCACGTCGTCCGCGAGGAGTTCATCGGGGGTCGGCGAACCGTCGACGCTCGTGCCCTCCACGGACACAGCCTGCGGGTAGTTGCCGCGGAAGTGGGTGGTGTCGATGACGATGCCGCGCACGACGCCGGGGGCGCCGAGGCGTACGAGCGCCCAGTCGTGGTCGTCGGCGGTCGGCCACGGGTGCTCGCCGGAGACGCCACGGCGGCGGCGGGTCTCCCAGCCGTCCATGACCTTGCCCTTGTGCCCGAAGTGCTCCGGGTCGAAGACGGCGTCGTGGGCCAGGAGCAGGTTCTCGCGCATGGCGAAGAACTCGTCGTTGGCGGCGATGACGCCCGCGCCGAGCTGGCGGTCCGCGAGGTTCGCGTACTGGGTGAAGGGGAAGTCGGCGGTGCGGTAGTCCGCGAAGGGGTCGCCGCCGCCGTAGGGGCTCGCGTCTCCGGTGAAGCTGGGTATCGCCGTCGTCACAGTGATCAGTTCTTCCTTTCCAGAAGTCGGCCTGCGGGTTCGCTGAACTCGCCGCCGTGCAGGATGCGTTCGCCGCGCAGCCAGGTGGACTTCACTACGCCGCTGAGGGTCTTGCCCGCGTACGCAGTGACTCGGTTCCGGTGCTGCAGCTCCGCGGGGTCCACGGTGAAGGTCTCGTCGGGCGCGAGGACCGCGAAGTCGGCGTCGCGGCCGGCCTCGATGGCGCCCTTCTGGTCGAGTCCGACCAGTTCGGAGGTGCGCGTCGACATCCAGCGCACCACGTCGTCGAGGCTGTGGCCGCGCTTGCGGGCCTCGGTCCAGATCGCGGGGAGGCTGAGCTGGAGCCCGGAGATGCCGCCCCACGCGGTCGCGAAGTCGTCGGTCTTGAGGTCGGCGGTGGACGGCGAGTGGTCCGTCACGACGCAGTCGATGGTGCCGTCGGCGAGCGCGTCCCAGAGCAGGTCCTGGTTGGCGGCCTCGCGGATGGGCGGGCAGCACTTGAACTCGCTCGCGCCGTCCGGGACTTCCTCCGCCGTGAGCGTGAGGTAGTGCGGGCAGGTCTCGACGGTGAGCTTGACGCCATCGCGCTTGGCGGCGGCGATCAGGGGCAGCGCGTCGGACGACGACAGGTGCAGTACGTGGACCCGGGCGCCGAGCCGCTTGGCGAGTCCGATGAGGCCCTCGATCGCGGCGTCCTCGGAGACGCGCGGCCGGGTGTCCAGGTAGTCGGTGTACTTGGGGCCGCTCTTGTGCGGGGCGGCGTCCAGCTCGTGCGGGTCCTCGGCGTGCACGATGAGCAGTCCGCCAAACCCGGCGATCTCCGCCATGGAAGTGGCGAGCCGGTCCTGGTCCAGGTGCGGGAACTCGTCCACGCCGGACGGCGAGAGGAAGCACTTGAAGCCGTAGACCCCGGCGTCGTGCAGGGGCTTGAGGTCGGCGACGTTGTCGGGAAGGGCGCCGCCCCAGAAGCCGATGTCGATGTGCGCCTTGGTGCGCGCGACGTCCTGCTTCGTGCGCAGGTTGTCGACCGTCGTGGTGGGCGGCAGGGAGTTGAGCGGCATGTCGACGAGGGTCGTGATGCCGCCGGCGGCCGCGGCGCGGGTGGCGGTCCAGAAGCCCTCCCACTCCGTGCGGCCCGGGTCGTTCACATGGACGTGCGTGTCGACGAGTCCGGGCAGCAGGACGTCGTCACCGAAGTCCTCGAGCCTGGCACCCGCCGGTACGTCGGCGTCGTACGCCAGCACGGCCGCGATCTTCCCCCCGGAGACCGTGACCGACGCGGCGCGGGTTCCCTGTGGAGTGATCACGCGAGTCGAGCGCAGCACCAGTTCTACGTCCACGTCCTCAACGCCCTCTCTTCGCTGTTGCTTGCCTGTTCGTTCTGTTCGTTCTTTTCCGCTACACAGACCATTCGATTCCGCTAAACGGAATTCAACGTTCTGTTGAATGAGTCTTCACGGCCGACCCCGAACCGTCAAGAGGCCACCTGGAGGGCGCTGGACGTTTCCACAAAGTGGAATTAGAATTCCGCAGGCCAGAACGTAGCTACGCACAACCGGGCCGTCAAACGATCACCAGGCGCGACGGCGGAGAAGCGGACAAAGACCCCCCGACCGGTCCCTCGACGGCCCTGACCGGCAATGACGCCAAGGCCGTCAAGGGACCTGGCGAGGAACCGCCCGGTAGGCTGCTGACTTGCCCGTCAGCCCCGAAAGGACTGCGCCGTGCCGACGTCAAGCGCCAGCGACGCCTCCACCGAAGTCGCCGCCTCCAAGCCGCCCGCTGCCAGCGGTGGTGTCCAGTCCCTCGAGCGCGCCTTCGACCTCCTCGAACGCATGGCGGACGCCGGAGGCGAGGTCGGCCTGAGCGAGCTCTCCGCCAGCAGCGGCCTCCCGCTCCCCACGATCCACCGCCTGATGCGCACGCTGGTCGCCTGCGGCTACGTACGTCAGCAGCCCAACCGTCGCTACTCGCTCGGCCCGCGCCTGATCCGCCTCGGCGAATCGGCCTCGCGCCTCCTCGGCACCTGGGCGCGCCCCTACCTCGCGCGGCTGGTCGAGGAGACCGGCGAGACCGCGAACATGGCGCTGCTCGACGGGGACGAGATCGTGTACGTCGCGCAGGTGCCGTCCAAGCACTCCATGCGGATGTTCACCGAGGTGGGCCGCCGGGTCCTCCCCCACTCCACGGGCGTCGGCAAGGCACTCCTGGCGCACACGCCGCCGGAGGAGGTGCGCGCGCTCCTCGCCCGCACCGGGATGCCCGCCGCCACGGAGAAGACGATCACCACGCCCGAGGGTTTCCTCGACGCGCTCGAGGAGGTCCGCAGTGCGGGCTTCGCGGTCGACGACAACGAGCAGGAGATCGGGGTGCGCTGCCTGGCAGTGTCGGTCCCCAACTCCCCCACGGCGGCGGCCATTTCGATCTCCGGCCCGGCGGGCCGCGTGACGGAGGCCGCCGTGGAGAAGATCGTGCCGGTGCTGCAGGAAGTGGCGGTGGAGTTGTCCGCCGCGCTGGCCAGCTCGGGGCCGGCCGCCTAGAGGGGGGTCTCCTCCCGCTCTCAGCCACGGACGGGCTGAAGATCTCCCTTACCGGGGGGATCTTCAGCCCGTCCGGCGTTTGAGGACGAACTCGGCGGAGCCGGTGATCAACGGTGCGCGCCGCCCCGGATCAGCCCACGCGCAGTGGCCACCGCGACGGCCGCCGTACGCGAATCAACCCCCAGCTTCGCGTAAATGTGCACCAGATGGGACTTCACGGTGGCCTGGCTCAGAAAGAGCCGCTTGCTGACCTCCTGGTTGGAAAGACCCTCCCGCACCAGCCGCAGCACTTCCAGCTCCCGCCCGGTCAACGCCTCCCCGGGCGCCCGCATCCGGTCCATCAGCCGATGTGCGATCGCGGGCGCGAGTGCGGACTGCCCCGCTGCCGCGGTCCGCACCGCCGCGGCGAGCTCCTCCGGTGGCGCGTCCTTCAGGAGATATCCCGCGGCCCCCGCCTCGACCGCGGCGAGGATGTCGGCGTCCGTGTCGTACGTCGTCAGGACCAGCACCCGCGGCGCCCCCGCCACGGCGGCGATCGCGGCCGTGGCCTGCGCCCCGTGCATCCCTGGCCCGAACTGGAGATCCATCAGGACGACGTCGAAGCCGCCGGTCGCGGCGAGCGACACCGCTGCCTCGGCCGTCGCCGCCTCCCCCACGACGGCGAAGTCGGGCTCGGTGTCGAGCACCGCGCGCAGCCCGGCGCGCACAACGGGGTGATCGTCGGCGAGGAGCAGCCTGATGGGCTCCGGCACTTCAGGGCTCACAGCGCGGCCCCCGTCGGAAGCGGCAGCGTGACGGCGACGGCTGTCCCCTGCCCCGGCGCCGACTCCACGCTCAGCGTCCCGCCGAGCGACCGGGCCCGCGCGCGCATCGCGGGCAGCCCGAAGCCCCCGTCCCCACAGGGCACCGAGGCCGGGTCGAAGCCGCGCCCGTCGTCGACAACGTCCAGGGACACCGAGGTGTCCATGAAGCTGAGGGTGATCTCGGCGCGGCCCGCGCCCGCGTGCCGGACGGTGTTCGCGAGGGCGGACTGAGCGGTGCGGAGGAGAGCCACTTCGTACGGCGTGGGCAGCTCGGTGGGTGTGCCGCTCACCGTGAACTGGACGTGGACGTCCGAGCCCGGCGACGCGGACGCGGAGAGCCGCTCAAGGGCTGCGGCCAGCGAGCCGCGCTCCAGGTCGGGCGGGCTGAGGGCCCGCACGAAGCGCCGCGCCTCCGCGAGGTTGTCCTGCGCGGCGGCACGGGCCTGCTCGATGTGCGGCGCGGCGGGCGATCCCGCGGGCAGCGTGCGTTGCGCGGCGCGCAGCAGGAGCTGGATGGAGGAGAGGCCCTGCGCGAGCGTGTCGTGGATCTCGCGGGCGAGACGCTCGCGCTCCGCGAGAGTGCCCGCCGTCCGCTCGGCGGCTGCGAGTTCGGCCCGCGTGGCCACGAGCTCGTCGATCAGCCGGCGGCGCCGTTCGCTCTCCCGGTACAGCGCCTCGTACCCGAGGACGGTGGCGACCGCCACGGCCGCGCCGAGCAGCGGCCCGATGAAGCTGCCGGGCGATACGGGCGAGCCGTGCAGCAGGAAGCTGGCGATGGCGGCGGCGGCCGTCAGCGCGACGGTCGGCAGGGCCCAGCGCACAGGCAGCAGATGCAGTTGCAGGAAGTACAGGGGGAAGGCCGTCCACAGCCCGTCCGGCGACAGGACGAGCAGCGCCGCCCAGCACACGCCGAGCGCCGCGAGCCACACCGCCGCGGCGCGCTGCGAGCGCGCGACGGCCGGGCTGAGGACACCCGCCGCGTAGACGGCCCCCATACCGAGCACGACCCCCACGACAGCGCCGGCCCGGGGCATCCCGTCGGCCACGGCCCGCACCACGGCAAGCGCAAGCAGCCCGGCGAGCAGCGCGTGCAGACAGAGCCGCAGGGCCAGAGCCACGGGGGTGGTCCGGGAGGGAGCCAGAGAGTCAGCGAAGAACATCGGGGGCTCCTCGATCGGGAGCGGCGGAGACACCACCTCAACCGGCACCACGGGCCGGGCCTCGGCCCGGTGTGGAGGTGGAGGCTCGGCGCGGTGTGGAGGCTCGGCGCGGTGTGGGGGGAGAGGCTCGGCGCGGGGTGGGGGCGGGGGCTCGGTGGGGGTGGTCATCGGACCCTCCAGCCTAGGCGCAGCCGTCCCCGCTGCCGTCAACCGAAAGGTTGATCGCGGGCTCCCCCCTTCGATTCGGGTGAAGCGTGCTGTGGCGCGATGCCGCGGGGGCGTGCGCGGACGGAGGGTAGGGGCATGTTCGTCGCATGGAGAGACCTTCGGTTCGCCAAGGGGCGGTTCGCCCTGATGGGAGCCGTCGTCGTGCTCATCACTCTGCTCGTGGGGCTGCTTTCCGGGCTCACGGCCGGGCTCGCCAGGGAGAACACCTCCGCGATCACCGGCCTCCCCGCGGACCACCTCGCCTTCGCCGCGCCACCGTCCGGCCAGTCCGTCTCCTTCACCAACTCCCAGGTGGAAGAGCGCGCCTGGGAGACCTGGGCGAAGCAGCCCGGAGTACGGTCCGCTGAGCCCATCGGCATCAGCACCCTCAACGCCACCGCGGGCGACCGCTCGGCCGCGGTGTCCGCTTTCGGGGTCGAACCGGATTCCGGGATCGCGCCCGACGGCGTCGCGCCGGGCGAGGCCGTGCTCTCCGAGAAGGCCGCGGAGGACCTGGGCGTCGGCCCCGGGGACACGGTGCGGCTCGGCGGGAGTGGGGTCGAGGAGGAGGTCGCGCGGGTCGCGTCGGACGCCTCGTACAGCCATACCCCTGTCGTATGGACAGCGCTCGACGACTGGCAGGGGCTCGGCCACCGGGGTACGTCGATGGACGAGCAGGCCACGGTCATCGCGCTGCGGACCGGCGGCGGGGCCGATCTCGCGGCCGGGGACAAGGCGGCGGGCACGGAGACGAAATCCCTCGACGGCGCGCTCACGGCCATCGGCTCCTACCAGGCGGAGAACGGTTCGCTGCAGCTCATGCGCGGCTTCCTCTTCGTCATCTCCGCGCTCGTCATAGGGGCGTTCTTCACGGTGTGGACGATTCAACGCGCCGGTGACATCGCGGTGTTGAAGGCACTGGGCGCCTCCACTCCGTATCTGCTCAGGGACGCCCTCGGGCAGGCCGTGCTGATGCTCGCCGTCGGGACGGCCCTGGGGACGGGCATCGCCGCGCTGGTCGGTGCCGCGATCAGCGGCGGCGACGTCCCCTTCGTGCTCGATCCGCCGACCGTGCTGTGGCCCGCCGCCGTGATGATCGCCCTCGGGGCGTTGGGCGCGGGCCTGTCCGTCCGGCGGATCACCGCCGTTGATCCACTGACCGCACTGGGGAGTGCCCGATGAGTCTGTCCCTCGAAGACATCACGCTGACGTACCCGGACGGGGAGGGGCGCCTCACGGCGCTCGACGGCATCGGACTCGATGTCCCCGCCGGGACGCTCACGGCGATCGTCGGCCCTTCCGGCTCGGGGAAGTCCAGCCTGCTCGCGGTGGCGGCGACGCTGGTGACTCCCGACGCGGGACGGGTGGTGGTCGGAGGTACGGAGACGGGTGCGCTGTCCGCGACGGAGCGTGCGGAGTTGCGGCGCCGGAGGATGGGGATCGTCTTCCAGCAGCCGAATCTGCTGGCGTCGCTGACCGCGCTCGAACAGGTGGAGCTGATGGCGCGCCTGGACGGGAGCGGACGTTCCGGCGAAGTACGCGAGCGGGCGCGGGAACTCCTGGACACCGTGGGCATCGCAGGGCTCGCGCACCGGCGTCCGCACCAGCTGTCGGGCGGTCAGCGCCAACGGGTCGGCATCGCACGGGCGTTGATGAACGCGCCGGCCGTGCTCCTGGTGGACGAGCCGACCAGCGCACTGGATCACGAGCGGGGAGCGGCGGTCCTCGAACTCCTCGGACGGCTCACGCGGGAGTGGGGCACGGCGACGGTCCTGGTCACGCATGACCGGGCGCGGTTGGCCATCGCCGACCGGGTGGTGGAGTTGGTGGACGGGAGGATGGGGGTTGCGGCGGAGGGTGACGCCCCCTAGCGCCGGGCCCCGAAGGGGCGCGGGGAACTGCGCGACCAGCCCCCACCGGCCCGCACCCGCAGGTCCATCACCGAACGGGAAGGGGCGCCCGCGCACGGAGCGCGCTCAAGAGCACACCCGCACGGAGCTCGCTCAAGAGCACAGCGGGGAGAAATCCTCCGCCCTGACCTTCCGCAGCGCCCGCCGAACCCCCCGCGGCACAACAGGCCCCGGCACGACCATCACCCGGCACCCCGCACGCCCCTGGACGTACCGCCGCGCCCTCCCCCAACCCCGCCCCCTGCCAAGGACCACAAGATCCTCCGCGGACTCGGCCAAGTCGCACACCGCCCGCCCCGCCGAGCCCCGCACCACCCACCGCTCGACGACAACCCCCAACGGCGCCCCGGCGAACACGTCATCGAAGGCCCGGTCGAGCCGCCCCCGAGCCTCCGACTCCCAATGCCCGGCCCACGCCCGGTCCGGACGCCGCGCGTACAGCCCCTCCCCCTCCGGCGGCTCCCACGCGATCACCGCTACCAGGACACGACCGGCCCCGCGCGCCTCCTCCACCGCCACCCGTAGCGCCGCAAGGCTCGCCGGCGAACCGCTCACTCCCACGACGACCCGCGCTCCCACGGCCAACCCCTCTCCTCGTCGCACCAGACCAATCCGGCCCGCTCGCCAGGAGTCTGTACGCTGATTGGCCTGGCAGGCAGGGCCAATCAGCAGGAGGTGGCATGGCAGACGTACGCGTTGTCCACGACGTGGACCGGCGGCTCGGCAGCAGGCAGCTGGCCCAGCTGGTGACCGGCGCGGCCGGCGGTCACCCCGGCTACCGCGCCCTCGCGCAAGGCATCCGCACCCTCCTCCTGGACGGCCGCATCCCCCTGCACACCCGGCTCCCCGCGGAACGCGAGCTCGCCACGGCGCTCGGTGTCAGCAGGGCCACCGTCACCGCCTCGTACGACCTCCTGCGCGAGGGCGGCTACGCCCGCAGCAGGCGCGGCGCGGGCACCTGGACCGAGCTGCCCGACGGGTGCCGCCCCGCCGGCGTGGCCGCGTTCCCGGCGGGCGACGGCATGCTCGACCTCGCGGTGGCCGCACCCGGCGCACCCGAGGCGGACCTGACCGACGCACTCGCCGCCGCGGCCGCCGCCCTCCCCGGGCACGCGTCGACACCGGGCTACCACCCGTACGGGCTCCCGGAGTTGAGGGAAGCGGTCGCCGAGCGTTTCACGCGGCGCGGTCTGCCCACCCTCCCCGACCAGATCCTGATCACCACCGGCGCCCAGCACGCGCTGTCCCTCACTCTCTCGCTCCTCGGCAGGCCGGGCGACCGCATCCTGGTCGAGAACCCCTCGTACCCGAACGCTCTCGACGCGATCCGCCGCGCCGGTCTGCGCGCCACGCCCGTGCCCGTGACCGACACCGGCTGGGACACCGGCCTCGTCGAGTCGACACTCCGTCAGGCGGCGCCCCGCATCGCCTACTTGGTCCCCGACTTCCAGAACCCGACGGGCAGTCTGATGCCCAGGGAGCAGCGCGTACGCATCCTGGAGACCGCCCGCGCCACCGGCAGCTGGCTCGTGATCGACGAGACCATCGCCGACATCGCGCTCGACGGGCCGCCGCCCGCGCCCTTCGCCTCGCTGGCCCCGCACGGCGTGGGCGAACAGGTCGTCACCGTCGGCTCGTTGAGCAAGACGCACTGGGGCGGGCTGCGCATCGGCTGGGTGCGGGCGGGCTCACGGCTCATCACGGAGCTGGCGACCGCGCGCGTACCCTCCGACATGTCGACCCCGGTGATCGAGCAGCTCGTCGCGCTGCATCTGCTCGGCGGCATGGACGACGTACTGCGTGACCGGCTGCCGCGCCTGCGCGCCCAGCGGGACGCGCTCGCCGCCTCGCTCGCCCACCATCTCCCCGAGTGGCGCTGGCAAACGCCGCCGGGTGGCCTGTCGCTCTGGGTGGACCTGGGCCGGCCGATCGCCTCGGCCCTGGCGCGCGCGGTGCTCGACCACGGCGTACGCATCGAGGGCGGCGCCCGCTTCGGCGCGGATCCCGGCACGCATGAGCACCGCCTTCGCATTCCCTACACGCTGCCGCCCGCGTCGGGCGAGGAGGCGGTCCGACGCCTTGCCGCCGCGCTCGGCGAGGGCCTTGGCCACACGGCCACCGGGGGTCCCCGCAACTGGGTCGCCTAGGGCGGCCGGGAGGCGTCCACGTTCACGGCGCCTCAGCGGGCGCGCCGCCTACCTCGGCCCCGGCTCCCCGAAGAGCTCCACCGCTCCCCGGACCGCCGCGAGCCCGGTGGCCAGCGCGCTGACGGAGCCGATCGCTCCCGCGACGAGCAGCAGCGACCGCCGCAGCCTCGGCACCTCCGGGGCGCCGCTCAGCGCCATCGCCGCCAGTGCCGCCAGCTCGTCCTCGGCGATGCCCCGGTCGGGGAACTCGACCGGATGCGCGGCGAGCTCACGGCGCAGCCTTGAGACCGCCGCGCCCAACTCCGCGACTCGCGGGTCCTCATCGCTGCCGGTCACTCGCCTCTGCCCCATGCTCCGCAACACAGCTCTCCCCCTCGCACGACGTCGTGCGCATGTTCTCGTTCAGATCTTGCCGCCCCCGCGCGGCGTTGGTCAGACGCCAAGGGGCCGCGGATCAGTAAACGCCACGAGAAGCAGGACGCGCCACTTTCTGGCCGGAAGGCCGGAAGACACCGCCTCGGCCGCGGAAGGCTCTCGCGGCTCTCGCGGCTCCCGCGGCCGTCGCGACCGGACGGGCAGGGTGCGGTATGCAGGAGCCATGACGAATCCGATGATCGCCGGACTTCTCCTCGCGGCGGGCGGCGGCCGACGCCTCGGCGGCCGGCCGAAGGCGCTTCTCGACCACCAGGGGCGACCCCTGGTGGAACACGCGGTCCGCGTACTGCGCGAGGGCGGATGCACGCG
Source organism: Streptomyces rectiviolaceus (assembly GCF_039533825.1). NCBI lineage: Bacteria > Bacillati > Actinomycetota > Actinomycetes > Kitasatosporales > Streptomycetaceae > Streptomyces > Streptomyces rectiviolaceus. The sequence goes on along the minus strand of NZ_BAAAUG010000118.1, from coordinate 15,716 downwards.
CGTGCACGTGGTGCTCGGCGCGGACGCCGATGTCGTACGCGAGAAGGCCTCGCTGCCCGGCTGCGTACTGATCGACAACCCCGAGTGGGCGGACGGGATGGGTTCGTCGCTGCGGGCGGGGCTGAACTCCCTGCGCGAGGACAGCACCGACGCCGACGCCGACGCCGCTCTTGTCTCGCTCGTCGATCAGCCGGGCATCGGTGCGGCCGCCGTGGCGCGTGTGTACGCCGCCTACCGCTCGCCCGCCACCCTCGCGGCCGCCGCGTACGACGGGGAGCGCGGGCACCCCGTGCTCTTCGGCGCGGATCACTGGGCGGGCATCGCGGCGAGCGCGGTGGGTGACCGCGGGGCGCGTGCCTATCTGAAGGAACACGCCGCGCAGATCGCGCTCGTCGAGTGCGGGGATGTGGCCCAGGCGTACGACATCGACACACCCGCCGACCTGATCCACCTTGAGTAATCAGCGTGGCACTCAGCGACACGTTCTGTCGATGAAGAGAATCTCGACGTCAACAGACGATTGAACTTCCACTATGAGGAAACTAGTATCCACTGTTCAGAAGCACCCGTTCCCTCAAGTGGGGCCCACGGCCGTATCTCGGCTCCGGTGGCACTGAGTGTCACTGCGAATGCCCGGCGGTCGCCAAGGCGCCACCTGTGAAGCTCGCTGAAGGAAGTGACAGCTCATGTCCGCACCAGCGCAGTCCCCGCTGGCCATCGTCGACGCGGAGCCTCTGCCGCGGCAGGAAGAGGTCCTCACCGACGCGGCCCTCGCCTTTGTGGCCGAGCTGCACCGGCTCTTCACGCCCCGCCGTGACGAGCTCCTCACCCGCCGCTCCGAGCGCCGCGCCGAGATCGCCCGCACCTCCACGCTCGACTTCCTGCCCGAGACCGCGGCGATCCGCGCGGACGACTCCTGGAAGGTCGCGCCGGCCCCGGCCGCCCTGAACGACCGCCGTGTCGAGATCACCGGTCCGACCGACCGGAAGATGACCATCAACGCCCTGAACTCGGGCGCCAAGGTCTGGCTCGCGGACTTCGAGGACGCCTCGGCGCCCACCTGGGAGAACGTGGTCCTCGGCCAGCTCAACCTCGCCGACGCCTACGAGCGCCGCGTCGACTTCACGGACGACCGCACCGGCAAGTCGTACGCCCTCAAGGACGCCGACGAGCTCGCCACCGTCGTCATGCGCCCGCGCGGCTGGCACCTGGACGAGCGTCACCTGCAGCTCGAGGGCACCCCGGTCCCGGGCGCGCTCGTGGACTTCGGCCTGTACTTCTTCCACAACGCCAAGCGCCTCATCGAGCTCGGCAAGGGCCCGTACTTCTACCTCCCGAAGACGGAGTCGTACCTGGAGGCCCGCCTCTGGAACGACATCTTCGTCTTCGCGCAGGACTACGTCGGCATCCCGCAGGGCACCGTCCGCGCCACGGTCCTCATCGAGACGATCACGGCCGCGTACGAGATGGAGGAGATCCTCTACGAGCTCCGCGACCACGCGTCGGGCCTGAACGCGGGCCGCTGGGACTACCTCTTCTCCATCGTCAAGAACTTCCGTGACGGCGGCTCGAAGTTCGTCCTGCCGGACCGCAACCTCGTGACGATGACGGCCCCCTTCATGCGGGCGTACACCGAACTCCTCGTCCGCACCTGCCACAAGCGCGGCGCGCACGCGATCGGCGGCATGGCGGCGTTCATCCCGTCCCGCAAGGACGCGGAAGTCAACAAGGTCGCCTTCGAGAAGGTCAAGAACGACAAGGACCGCGAGGCGGGCGACGGCTTCGACGGCTCCTGGGTCGCGCACCCGGACCTGGTCCCGATCGCGATGAAGTCGTTCGACGCGGTCCTCGGCGAGAAGCCCAACCAGAAGGACCGCCTGCGCGAGGACGTCTCCGTGGCCGCGGGCGACCTGATCGCCATCGACTCCCTCGACGCGAAGCCCACGTACGACGGCCTGGTCAACGCCGTCCAGGTCGGCATCCGCTACATCGAGGCGTGGCTGCGCGGCCTCGGCGCCGTCGCCATCTTCAACCTCATGGAGGACGCGGCCACCGCCGAGATCTCGCGCTCGCAGATCTGGCAGTGGATCAACGCGGGCGTCGTCTTCGAGAACGGCCAGACGGCCACCGCCGACCTCGCCCGCGAGGTCGCCGCCGCCGAACTGGACGCGATCCGCGCCGAGATCGGCGAGGAGGCCTTCGCCTCCGGCAAGTGGCAGCAGGCCCACGACCTCCTCCTCCAGGTCTCCCTGGACGCGGACTACGCGGACTTCCTGACCCTCCCGGCGTACGAGCAACTGCGCTGATCTCCCTGCGGAGTTCACGACGAGGCCCCCGGCACCGCACAGCGCCGGGGGCTCAGTCATGCCCCCCGTCAGAGGCGCCCCGTAAGGGGCGCGGGGAACTGCGCGACCAGCCACAGGCGACCCGCACTAGCCGATGTGCCGCGACCAATCCTGCTCAGCCGCAGGCTTGCCATGCAGATCGGGCACCCGCTTCAGCCAGGCCGGACGCCCCTTCTCCGTGGCGGCAGCACGCTGAGCGTCGGCAGCGGCAAGCTCTCCCCGACTGGGAAAGTCCACCGGCAGCCAGACCGCGGAGGCGCGAACGCGGGCCAGCAAGAAGGCCACGTACGCCTCCCGCACCTCCGCAGGGGACGAGAACCCCGGCTCAGATGCCAGCCACGCGTCCGGCACAAGAGCGACGATCTCGCGGAGCACGGACTCCGTGACGAGCGGCGCCAGTTCGGCGTCGGCGGCGACGGTGTCGGGCGCGTAACCCCCGAGGGCGTGATGCCGGAAGTCGTACGCCTTGTCCGGCGCGGACGCGCCCCAGCGGTGGTGGAAGACGAGCGCCGCCCCGTGGTCGATCAGCCACAGCCTCGGCCGCTGGATGCCGAACGTGGGCCAGACCATCAGGTTCGAACTGTGCACCGTGCGGTCGACGTTCGCGGTGAGCGCGTCGAGCCACACCACCTTGCCCGCCTCCAGCGGATCGACGTCCAGCGCCTCGGGAGTGAAGTCCACGGCGCCCGGCAGGAGATCCATGCCCAGGTTGAGCCCGGCGCTGGCGTCGAGCAGGTCCCGCACCTCCTGGTGCGGCTCGTCCACGGCGACCGCCGGGTCGAAGTGGACCAGAACGAGCTCGGGGAAGCGCAGGCCGAGGTGGCGGGCCAGTTCGCCGACGATGATCTCGGCGACCAGCGCCTTGCGGCCCTGCGCCGACCCGGTGAACTTCACGACGTACGTCCCCAGGTCGTCGGCCTCGACGACACCGGGCACGGAGCCGCCGGCCCGCAGCGGCTCGATGTAGCGGGTTGCAACGACCTGCCTCAACGTCTTCAACGGTCCCGCTTCCCGCTTCCCAGTTTCCCTCGTACTCACGGCCTCCGGCATGAAGCGAGCATAGTAACCAAGCGTCACAGCAGGCCATCGCCTGCGGCGCGGCAGCGGGGGCGTCACGTGCCAGGGCCCGGGTCACGTGTCAGGCCCCGGCGTTCGCCGGTTTCCGCGAGCAGGATCGCGCACATGATCAGGGCGGCGCCGCCGAGGTTGAGGCCGGTGAAAGTGTCTCCGGAGAGCCAGTAGCCGCAGAGCCCGGCGAACACGGGTTCCATCGCCATGATCAGTGCGATGCGGCCGGGCGAAGAGGTGGCGAATGCCTTGGTCTTGATGAAGAAGGCGAGGGCCGAGCCCGGGATCGCGGTCACGGCCAGAGCGAGCCAGACGCTCTGCGCGGCGGGGGCGGTGAGGGCCCCGGTGACGACGGTCCACAGGAGTCCCGACAGGCCCACCACTGTCAGCTGTACGAAGGTGAGGAGCCCTGTGTGGGTGCCGGGGCCGACGCACGCGAGGATCACGTTCTGCACCGTGAAGGAGAGGGCGCAGCCCAGCATCAGGATGTCGCCGCGGTTCACCGAAAGGCCGGTGAGGGTGAGCAGCGAAAGACCGATCAGGGCCAGGACGGCGCCCGCGGCTTGGCGCGGGCGGTGCGGTGTGCGCAGCACGAGCGCCGCGAGCAGCGGGGTGAGGACCACGGCGAGGCCGGTGATGAAGGCGGCGTTCGACACCGTGGTGTGTTCGAGACCAGCGGTCTGCAACGCGTATCCCACGAAGAGCACGCCTCCGGCCACGGCGCCGCCCCGCACCTCGCGCGCTGTCATGCAGCTCATCTCGCGGGCCTGGAGGAGGCCGACGACGGCCGCCGCGCCGAGGAAGCGGTAGGCGAGGAACGCCTGGACGGATATGAGGACGATGGCGTCCTGGACGACCACATACGTCCAGCCCCACAGCGCCGTCACTCCCAGCATGCCCAGCGCCCATCTGCCGGATCCGCCGGCTTCCGGGACGGGCCGGGTGGCGCCGAGGCTCACATGAGAGTTTCTCCGGCAATTCCCATGGAAAGTTGACGAGCGAAATAAAGAGTGCCTATTCGGTAATTCTTCATCTGTCACAATGGGCCTCATTTGCCACGCGGGACACCATATGGTTGGCCGAAATGACCGGCTAGAATTGCCGCACCAGGAAGCTATCATGGCCCGATGTGCCGACTTCCGGACCGCTTTTGATTGGAATTACCGACCGCCGGAAGAACATGCAGAGAAGCCATGGGAGGAAGGAAGTGAACCACGCAAGCAGTGCTGATTCGGCCATACCGTCGGTGGATCTTTCATCGATGAAATCTGTTGCTGAAATCAGTGAAACATGCCGTAGCCACGGGTTCTTCTTCGTACGCAATCATGGGGTGCCGGTCGAGCTTGTCGCTTCGGCATTCGAAGAGACTCGAAATTTCTACCTCCGGCCACTTGGGGAGAAGATCGAGTTCAACGCCGGTGTGGGTTCGCAGTTCCTGGGCTACCGGAGCCTTGGCCGGGAGAAGAGCACCTCGCACATGGGCGGCGAGGCCTGTGAGCAGTACCGGATCGGCAGGACGGCAGGCGCTCTGGCGTCAGGCCGGTCGGCCGACTTCTACCATGAGCCCTTCAGGCGGTGCGCCGCTCTCTTCGAGCGCATGACGGTCCTGGGTGACAGGATCTTCTCGGCCTGCGTCGAAGGACTTGCCCTGGGCGGCGATTCCTTCGCCCCCTACATGAAGTCGCCGATGCACCGCCTTGGCCTCAACTACTACAAGGTCGGATATGGCGCGGAGATCGCCAATACGGTCGACTATGCGATGTCGCCGCACGTCGATCACGCCATCTTTACCGTTATCGCCCAGGACAAACCGGGCCTGGAAGTACAGGACCCCGACGGCTCCTGGATTCATGTTCCGGTGACTCCGGACGCGCTATTCGTATTCCTTGGCGACTACGTGCAGCGGTGGACGAACGGGGCGTACCGATCGGCATTGCACCGCGTCGGCCCTGTGCCCGTCGACAGAATATCCATTCAGTACAAACACCGGCCGTCCTACAGCACGGTGGTCGCGCCTCTGGATCCCTTCGTCGACGAGGAGAACCCGCCCCGCTACGACCCGTTCGACACGGGGAGCCTGTACGAGTCCCTGCTGGAATCCCTGCTCGGGGGCACCGAGGCCGCACCCCGTTGATCCGGAACGGCTCAGTCCCGCCTGCCCCCCGTGCGAGACTCGGCCCATGGACATGGGCCGTGAGTCGCGCTGGGAAAAGGACGCGATGACCGTCGAGATCATGTTCGCGTTGGTCAGCGCGGCGTTCGTCGCGGTCGCGGTGTTCTTCATCGTGGTGCTTCCCACGCTGGTCTGGGACGTGTCGGCGCGCGTCGACAAGGGGTTCCAGGCGGCCGCCGTGGTGTTGGGGCTCGGGGCCGCCGGGTGGCGTGTGGTTCATGTGCTGCTGAGTTACGGCCGACGTCAGCGGGCCGGGCGCTGAAGGGCGGGCCCGGTACAGGTCAGTAGGACAGGACCGCCCGCACCCTTTTGCCGCCGCCCGTGACCGGGGAGACATCGAAACGCTGCGCCAACAGCCGCACCATGGCCAGCCCACGGCCGCTTTCTCGTTCGGCGCTCAGTGGTCGTGGGCGGGGCCGCGCCGAGTTGTTGTCGTAGACCTCGACGACAACGCTGGCGTCGAATATCTGCAGGCACAAGCGGCAGGCGCTGCCGCCATGCTGGGTAGCGTTGGTGACCAGTTCAGACACGATGAGCTTTGCGTCATCGATGTGCTCGGCATCCACCCGACGCGCCCGATGCCGCTCTCGCCCAAGGAAAGCGGAGGTCAGTTTCCGGGCCTGGCCGGCCGACGCGGCCGCCTGCGGCAGCAGGAATTCCACTCGCGCGGAATGCCGATGAGCACGCCTGTGCGCACGCATGGCGGATCACTTCCCCTCCCAGGACAACTGCGCATGCGCGCGCGGTCTGGCCACGAGCCAGGCCACAGCGTCTTTGGCGGCCGGTCCTACTCGTAGCACCTTCCCCTCGAGGGGCATCACCAACCTGCGAGCAGGCCCCGAGCCGACGAGGCTCAGGAGCCAAACGCCTTTGTCGTCGGGCTGCCGCCCCGCAGCCACGAGCAAGCCGCGTTTAGAACAGCAGAGTTGGGACACACCCTCAGTCATCTGCGCCCTGCGTCCTGCGTCCTGCACACGAGCCAAGCGTCGGGCGCTTCCGCATCAGGAGCCACATTTCCCCTCTGGATCAGCGTTGACCTGGCCGCCATCGGCATACTGGTGAGCTCGCCCATGCAACTGCAACTGCCGCCAGTTCCGACACACAACCCACCCTGCTGGTGGGCGGGCTGCGCCAACAGGACGCGGTGTCCGCCGGATTCCGCGAATCCACACTGGTCCCCCGGGGCAATGGCAGTAGACATAGGGGGCACGGTGTTGAGGGACGCATACTTCACGACGGAACAGTGCCCCACCTGCGGGCGCCATACCGACGGCCTCTCCAACCGGTTCGCCTGCACGGCCTGCGACACCGTCTGGGATTCCGGGGATTCCGGATCAATCGTGAGCCTTGGTCCGCCGAGTCCTCATCCCGCAGACGGACTTCACCGCCACCGGGCCTTCGGAGCGGAACCTCCGCACTTCCTGCTGAACGACTGAGCGGACAGCAGTCAGGCTTCGCGCAAGGCCTTCGCGAGGACACCCTCGCCGGACACCTCGATCCGGCCCGCCTTCACCCCTTCGGCGACCGTCAGCGCGCCATGGCCCACCGCGACACAGGCCTCAGCGTCGAGGGTCAGGAGCGCGTCGGGTGTTTCGGGGGCGGGTCCGTCGCCGTACGACACGTCCTCGCCCCCCACACGTACGTGGAACTCCCCCTCGTCCAGGCGGACCTGGACCACCCCTTCCGCCCCTTCCGCCCCGAGCCCCGCCAGGCCCCGCAGCAGCGGCAGCGCGAACCAGTGGGCACGGACCGCGTCCGTCGGCGCGCGCTCCTGGAGGACGGGCGCGCCCCAGGCGGCGAGCGCCTGGAGGACCGGCAGCAACTCGCGGCCCCGCTCGGTGAGTTCGTAGACGTACGCCGCCGAAGGCGGGGGCAGGCGGCGGCGCGTCGTCAGGCCCTCGCGCTCCATGTCCTTGAGGCGAGAGGCGAGGACGTCCGTGCTGACGCCCGGCAGATCGGCGTGCAGGTCGGTGTAGCGGCGGGGGCCGACCAGGAGTTCCCGGACGATCAGCAGGGTCCAGCGGTCACCCACGGCGTCGAGGGCACGGGCGGCAGCGCAGTACTGGTCATAGCTTCGGCGAGGCCTGGGTGCAGGTGGCATGCGACTCAGTCTATGCAAGTTGTTGGACTTTCCAAGCTCCAGCTTGGTAAAACCAAGTAACTCACGTCACGGGAGGCACAGCGCATGGAGTTCCGGCAGTCCAGCAAGCTCAGCGAGGTCTGTTACGAGATCCGGGGCCCGGTCATCGAGCACGCCGACGCCCTGGAGGAGGCGGGCCACAGCGTTCTGCGCCTGAACACCGGCAACCCCGCGCTCTTCGGCTTCGAGGCGCCCGAGGAGATCGTCCAGGACATGATCCGGATGCTCCCCCAGGCGCACGGCTACACGGACTCGCGCGGCGTCCTCTCGGCCCGCCGAGCCGTGGCCCAGCGCTACCAGGCCCTTGGCCTCGACGAGGTCTCCGTGGACGACGTCTTCCTCGGCAACGGCGTCTCCGAGCTGGTCACGATGGCCGTCCAGGCCCTCCTGGAGGACGGCGACGAAGTCCTCATCCCGGCCCCGGACTTCCCCCTCTGGACCGCGGTGACGACCCTCTCCGGAGGCAAGGCCGTCCACTACATGTGCGACGAGTCCGCGGACTGGTACCCGGACCTGGACGACATGGCATCGAAGATCACCGACCGGACGAAGGCCGTCGTGATCATCAACCCGAACAACCCCACGGGCGCCGTGTATCCGAAGGAAGTCCTCGAGGGCATCCTCGACCTGGCGCGCCGCCACGGCCTGATGGTCTTCGCCGACGAGATCTACGACCAGATCCTGTACGACGACGCCGTACATCACAGCGTGGCCGCCCTCGCCCCGGATCTCGTCGTCCTCACCTTCTGCGGGCTTTCGAAGACCTACCGCGTGGCGGGCTTCCGCTCCGGCTGGCTGGTCGTCACCGGCCCACAGCAGCACGCGAAGAGCTACCTGGAGGGGCTGACCATGCTCGCCTCCATGCGGCTGTGCCCGAACGCCCCCGCCCAGTACGCCATCCAGGCCGCGCTCGGCGGTCGGCAGTCCATCCGCGAGCTGACCGCGCCCGGCGGCAGGCTGCACGTGCAGCGCGACATGGCGTGGCGGAAGCTGAACGAGATCCCCGGTGTCTCGTGCGTGAAGCCGAAGGGAGCCCTCTACGCCTTCGCGCGCCTCGACCCCAAGGTCCACCCCATCCACGACGACGAGAAGTTCGTCCTCGACCTGCTCCTCCAGGAGAAGATCCAGGTCGTCCAGGGCACGGGCTTCAACTGGCCGCGCCCCGACCACTTCCGCATCCTGACCCTCCCTTACGCTGACGACCTCGACGCGGCGATCAGCCGCATCGGCCGCTTCCTCAGCGGATACCGCCAGTGATGTCACCGGACGACGGGGGTCGTGTGTCTCTCTGTTCCGCCTGCCGGGTCCCTTCCCTCACCCAGTTCGCCTCGCCCGACCTCGTCGAGCGCATCGTGTACGGCGGGCTCGACCGCGCGGCCGACCCGGCCTGGGCGGAATCGGGCGCCGCCACGCTCGACGACTACGCGCGCTGGTGCGGCCACCTGTGCGGTCTGACGTGCCTGCGGATGACGCTCGGCACGACCGCGCCCTCGCTCTTCGAGCTGCGGGACGGCGCGCTGAAGTATGGCGCGTACACGGAGGATGCCGACGGCACCATCCGCGGCCTGATCTACGCCCCGTTCGCGGAGTACGTACGCGATGTGCACGGCGTCAACGCCACGGTGCACCGGCACCTCACGGTGGAGGAGATCGTCGGCCTGCTCGACGAAGGCCGCTCGGTGATGGTCTCGGTGCACTACGAGATCCGCCGCCCGCACCGGCCTTCGCCCGGCCGGGGCGGCCATCTGGTGCTGGTCACGGGGCGTTCCGCGGACGGGGGCCTGCACCTGCACAACCCCTCCGGGATCGACGCAGGGACGCGGACGGCGGACATGGCACTTTCGGACTTCGAGCCGTTCTTCGCCGGACGCGGGGTGTCCCTGCGCTGACAGAGGGTCATCCTTACTGCCAGGATGGCGCGATGATGCGTGGAGGCAGGGTCGCCATCGTGGGTGGAAGCATCGCCGGATGCGCCGCCGCACTCGCCGCGTACCGCGGTGGCGCCGATGAGATCACGGTGTACGAGCGGGCCGCGGGTCACCTCGCCGACCGCGGTGTCGGGCTCGCGGTGCACAACTCCCGTTACGTGGAGCTGGATTCCGCCGGGTATCTGGACGCGGACATGCCGTGGGTGCAGCTGGAGCGGCGCCGCTGGTATGTGCGGGACGGTTCGGCGGCGGGGCCGCTCGGCCACGAGATCGGGACGATGGCGTTCCCATTCCGTACGTACAACTGGGGCCCCCTGTGGCGTGAGTTGCGCGGCCGTGTGCCCGATTCCGTGGTCTTCCGGCCGGGCGTGGCGGTCGAGGAGGTGCGCACGGGCCGCGATGACGCCGAGGTGGACACCGCGCTCGGCACCGAGCGCGTCGACCTCGTGGTCGGCGCCGACGGCTACCGCTCCGTGGTCCGTACGGCGGCGTTCGCCACCGTGCGTCCCGCGTACGCCGGTTACCTTGCCTGGCGCGGCGCCTTCCCGGTCGGCCGTCTCGCGGACCCGGAGCTGTGGGCGGAGGAGGACTGCGCGTACGTCGTCTTCCCCGGCGGCCATGTCATCGTCTACCGCATCCCGGACGGCGTCGGCGGTCACCGCGTCAACTGGGTCCTGTACACGGCGCCGCCGCCGGACCTCGACCTGGGGCTCGGCCTCGACCTGCGGCTCACCGCCCCCACCAGCCTGCCGCCCGGCGGTCTCACGGAGGCCCTCTCCTCTCATCTCACGTACGTGTGCGACGAGTTGCTGCCGCCCTACTGGGGCGACCTCGTCCGTGCGACCACCCCCGACGAGCTCTTCCTCCAGCCGATGTACGACTTCACGGCGCCCCGCTACACCACGGGCCGTGTGCTCCTGATGGGCGACGCCGCCACCGTCGCCCGGCCGCACACCGGGGCGGGCGCGGTCAAGGCGCTGCAGGACGCGACGGTCCTGGAGTCCGCCTTCGCCACGGCCACGACCTGGCCGGACGCGCTCGACACGTACGACACCGACCGCACCGTGGCGGGCGGTGCGATGGTCGATCTCGGGCGGCGCCTCGGCCGCGCGCTCGTCGAGGAGACGCCGCCGTGGCGGTCGATGGACCAGACGGCGCTTGAGACGTGGTGGAAGCAGGCCGATGGCGGCGGGGCGTTCGGGGGCCGTGAGCTGAGGCGGTGAAGGCTGATACCCACTCGCCGGTTTGGGTATGCACGCCAAGATCAATAAGATCCGGCGATGATCACAAGACAACGGCTGGCGGCCGGGGCCTTCGCCCTGCTCGCCGCCTTGACCGCCGGGCTCGGCACTGCGGGTCCCGCCGCCGCCGACGACGAAGAACCGGCACAGCCATCGCCCAAGGTCGAGCTCGTTCTCGACGTCAGCGGTTCGATGCGGGCCCGCGACATCGACGGCAAGTCCCGGATGGCGGCGGCGAAGCAGGCGTTCAACGAGGTCCTCGACGCCACACCGGACGAAGTCCAGCTCGGCATACGCACGTTGGGCGCCAATTACCACGGCGACGACCGCAAGACGGGCTGCAAGGACACCGAGCTCCTCTACCCGGTCGCGGAGCTCGACCGCGCGGGGCGCACCGACGCGAAGACCGCGGTGGCCACGCTCGCGCCCACCGGCTGGACGCCGATCGGTCCGACGCTCCTGAAGGCCGCCGACGACCTCAAGGACGACAACACCGAGCGCAGCCGCCGCATCGTCCTCATCTCCGACGGCGAGGACACCTGCCAGCCGCTCGACCCCTGCGAGGTGGCCCGCAAGATCGCCGCCGAGGGCATCCACCTGACGGTCGACACGCTCGGCCTGGTGCCGGACGCCAAGACCCGCGACCAGCTGAGCTGCATCGCGGAGGCCACCGGCGGTACGTACACGTCGGTGCGGCACACCGATGAACTCTCCGGCCGGGTCAAGCAGTTGGTGGACCGCGCCGCGGACCCCGTCGCCACCCCGGTCGCGGCCGAGGGCGCCGCCCAGTGCTCCGACGCCCCGCAGCTGAACGCGGGCGTCTACACCGACCGCGAGAAGTTCGGCGAGCACCGCTGGTACCGCGTCGACGTCAAGCCGGGCCAGGAGCTGCGCGCTTCCGTCAGCGTCGGCGCCGACCGCGCGGTCAACAGGGACTACGGCGTGCTGCTGCGCGCATCGACCGTGCACGGACGCGAGATCGTGCGGGGCTCGGAGGCGGGTGACGGACGTACGGACGTGATCTCGACCGGCCTGCGCTATCCGAAGCCCGAAGAGGACGGTGACGACGGGGAAGAGACGGACGGGAAGAGCGGGCCCGCGGCCGAGACCGTGTGTCTCCAGGTGAGCAACTCCTTCTCGGCCCCCGCATCGGTCAAGACGACGCCGGGCCTGCCCGTCGAGCTGGCAGTCGACTTGGTGGACGCGCCCGACGAGGCGTCGGACGTGGCGTCCTTCGGCCTGGGCAACGGCTGGTGGCTGCTCGGCGCGCTGATCCTCACCGGCTTCGTCGCCGGTCTGGTCTGGGGCTGGGTCTCGCGCTGGCGCTTCGCGGTCTGGAGGACCAACTGATGCGTACGACACGTGTGTTGAGTCGAGCCGGGGTACTGGCCGGTGCGGCGCTGCTCGCCCTCGCCGGGACGGCGGGCGCGGCTCTCGCCGACAGCTCGGACAGCTCCGCCGGTGATGACAAGCCGACCGAGGCCGGTACCTCCTTCCGTACCGCGACCGCGATCCAGCAGGACCAGGAGGCCACGGCGGAGGCGTCCACCGGCGACTACCTGTACTGGTCGTTCCCAGCGGACGTCGGGCAGCGCCCCACCGTGCACGCCACGGTGAAGCTGCCCGACGGCGCCGCGCGGCACGGCGATTCCACCTGGCAGGTCGATGTGTACGACGGGCTGCGGCGCCACCAGGCGTGCCGGTTCGGCGCGCAGACCAGGACGGCGGCCCAGGACGACGCCACGGTCGAACTCTCCTGCACGCTGCGCACGGTGCGCGCCTTGGCCGAGCCGTGGGCCAACGACCCGCTGCCCGGCACGTACTACGCCCGGCTTACGGTCACCGGCCTCAAGGCGGACGACCTGGGTCTGCCGATGAAGGCCGCGACCGAGGTCACGTCGAGCGACGCGGGCGGCGCCCAGGCGGTGGACGGCGCGCTTGCGGAGCCGCTGGTGCCGGGGGTCGGCACGAAGATGGCGGCGGCGTCCAGTGAGCCGGAGGACGGCTGGGCGTCGGGCTGGTGGTCGTCCCGCTGGCTGTGGACCGCGGCCGGCGGCGTGCTCGGCGCCCTCGCGGGCATCGGGGGGTACTGCCTGACGCGCGGCTCGGGCCGCCCGGCGCGCGTACCTGCGGGGATCTAACCTCGGTGGTGGCCGGGCCGGGTCTTCCGGTCCGGCCACCACCGACAGAACAGGAAGTTGTGCACCATGGGTGACCTGCTCCTCGTCCGGCACGGCGAGACCGAGTGGTCCATGACCGGGCAGCACACCAGCTGGACGGACATTCCGCTCACCGAGAACGGCAGGGAGCAGGCGCGTGGGCTCGCACCGCTGGTCGGGAGGTTCCGGATCGGCGCGGCGTTCACGAGCCCCCGGCAGCGGGCCCGGGACACGGCGGAGTTGGCGGGGTTCCCGGACGCCCGGGTGGACCCCGACCTGAGCGAGTGGGACTACGGGGCGTACGAAGGGGTCACGACGGTGGAGATCCACCGCACCCGCCCCGACTGGTTTCTGTTCACCGACGGAGTGGCCCCGGGCCCCGCCGAGCACCCGGGTGAGACCCCGGAGCAGGTCGGCGAGCGGGCCGACCGGATGCTGGCCAAGGTGGACGCGGCACTGGCCAACTACGAGGCCAGCGTGGTCCTTTTCGCGCATTCCCACTTCCTGCGGGTGCTGACGGCCCGGCGGCTCGGACTGCCGGTTTCGGGCGGGGCGTCGTTCCAGCTGGCGACGGGGACGGTCTGCCGCCTCAGTACGGAGCACGGACGCCCGGTGGTGGCGAGCTGGAACATCCGCCCGTAAAACCAGGCACACTCTGTCCCATATAGCACTCTCACCACCAAGAAGGATCACTAATGATCACGCTCAAGAAGGAAGACGGACCGGCTGATCTCGGCGGAGTGACCCGTCTGTCCATAGGTGTGTCCTGGGACCCCACCGTCGGCAGCAGCGGCGGGGTGCTGGGGAAGCTCCGCCAGAAGGCCGGCACCGACCTCGACCTGATCGCCATCGCGATGGCAGGGGCGGATCCGGTGCGCCTCGCCGGTCTCGACTCGCTCGACCCGCTGGGCAACGGCTCGCTGGTGCACAGCGGGGACAACCAGACCGGCAAGGGCGACGGTGACGACGAGACGGTGACCGTCGAGTTCGAGCGCGTGCCGGACAACATCACGGCCATCGTGTTCGTCGCCGCCGCGTACAAGAAGCGCAGCGCCTTCCAGAACGCGCGCAACATCAGCTTCAAGGTGTACGACGCCACGGGCGGCAGCATCCAGCAGGTCGCCGACATCTGGCCGAGCCTGCTCACCAACGACAACGGCTGCGCCGTGGCCAAGGCGGTCCGGGAAGGCGGGGCCTGGAAGCTCCACGTCATCAACGAGACCGGGAAGATCAAGCAGGGCGACGAGCAGGCCCTGATGCGCTTCGCGATGAGCAAGTAGCGGGAGCCCGGGCCGGCCGCTCGCCCCGGTCGGCCCGGTCGGGGCAAGCGGCCGGCCCGGCCCCGGTTCGACACGCGCCCCCAAGATCATCAAGACTTGCCGCCATGCGATACGGCGTGAACCTCCTCAACTTCGGCTCCGGCACCACCCCCGACTCCCTCGTCCGTCAGGCGACCGACGCCCGCGACATCGGGTTCGGCTTTGCGATGATCTCCGACCACATAACGGTCACCCCCGACGTGCACACGGTCTATCCGGCCCCGTTCTACGACCAGTTCGTGCTCGCCGCGCATCTCGCGGGCCGCGTACCGGGTCTGCGGCTCGGCACGACGATCACCGTGATCCCCTACCGCCACCCGCTCCAGACCGCCCGCCTCGCCGCCAACATCGACCAGCTCAACGAAGCGGGCTTCATCCTCGGCGCCGGTGTCGGCTGGTCCCGCGCCGAGTACGAGGCACTTGGCGTCCCGTTCGACGAGCGCGGCGCCATCACGGACGAATACCTCACCGCGATCCGCGCCGCATGGGCCGATGAGACGACCTCGTTCCAGGGCCGGTACGTCTCCTACGAGGGCATCCGCAACGCCCCTGCCCCGGCGACGCACCTGCCCGTCTGGGTCGGCGGCAACTCCCCCGCCGCCCAGCGCCGCGCGGCCCGCCTCGGCGAGGGCTGGCATCCGTTCATGCCGACGCTCGAAGCCGTGCGGACGGCGCTGCCCCGGATCGCTGCCGAGGCCGAGGCCGCCGGGCGCCCCGCGCCCGACCTCGTGCCCCGCCTCCAGCTCCGGCTCGCCCCGCAGCCGGACACGGCACAGCGCCCCCTCGGGCACGGCAGCGTCGACCAGCTCCGGGCCGACCTGGAGGCGCTTGCCGAACTCGGGGCCACGGACATCCTGCTCGACACCTACCCCGGCACGCCCGACGAGCGCGGCACCGCCGACGACGACCGGCGCACGCTCGAGCTCGTCGCCGAGAAGGTCGTCGACCTCGCCACGGGAACCGTTCGCTGAGTCGGCGGCCCGTCGCCCACCGGCAGCCGAGGTCCCGCGGCCGTTGTCAGTGGCGCGAGGCACTATCGGAACCAGGTGGAAGACGACCTGGGGAAGAGGTGGGCCCATGACGAAGCCTCCGACGGCCGCCCAGCGGCGGATCATCGAGGCCGCGGACCCGGCGACGGGACGGCTGAAGGGGAGCGAGGCACAGTTGGCGGGGCTCGTGCGCCACCGCCTCGCCTTCCGGCACCCCCGGCCGCCGCACGCCTACTTCCTGACGCCCACGGGGCATCGCATACGGGAAGGCGCGCAGAGCGGTCCCGCCGCCGATGCCCCCGGCCCTCCCCAGGCCGCCCCCGCTGCCCCCGCCGCCCCCGCAGCCTCCGGCCT
>NZ_BAAAUG010000117.1:15138-25883 GCF_039533825.1 Streptomyces rectiviolaceus | reverse complement strand
GGACCCGGCGGCGAAGTGCTCCTCGGGGCGCATGAAAGAGACCCCGGCGAACGCTTCCACCTGGCCGTAACACTCCATCAGGACCGGTCCGAACAGCGCGATGGCCCGCCGCAGCTTCTCGGCCGACATGGGAGCCGCTGCGTACAGCAGATAGCGAAGGGAGGTCAGATCCCGGTCCTCGAGCCCCGGCGCCTCCATCAGCCGGTAGACGACCGTGGGGGCGAGGAAGAGCTCGGTGACCCGATGCCGCTCGATCGCGTCGAGGATCGCCGTCGGCTCGGCCCCGGGCAGGAAGACCACCGTGCCGCCGCGCGCCGTGGCGGCGAGGCTGATCACGCCGGAGGCATGGCTGATGGGCAGCGCGGCGAGGTCGACGATCGGGTCGTCGGCGCGGTAGTGGAACGCCATCATCAGATGCGCCAGGCACGTGGACAGGGACCGGTGAGTGTTCATCACACCCTTCGGCTCACCGGTCGTGCCGCCGGTCGAGGAGATGGCCACCACGTCGTCCATCGCGTAGTGCACGTCCGGCGGTGTCGCGGGCAGGCCGGCGGTCCACTCCGACAGCGAGGGGGCATCGGCCGCCGCGTCGTCGAGACACACGTACTGCGTGACCTTCGGCATGGACGGAGCCAGCTCGGCCACGGTCGACGCCATCGAACTGTGGAAGAACAGCACCTCGCAGTCGAACGTCTCGATCACCCGCCGCAGATCTGCCGGGGGAGTGGTGGGGTTCAGCGGCACCCAGGCCGAGCCGGCCCGCCAGATGCCCAGCACGCTGATCCAGGCACGCGCGTCGTTGGGTGACAGGACACCGGCCTTGGTCCCTTGAGCGAATCCCGCCCGCAACAAGGCGTGCGAGACCCGGCAGGACAGCTTCCCTGCATCGTCGAACGTCCAGCTCCGGTCGTCACACACGTAGGCGACCGAGTCCGGAGAGTGCCGCCAGCCGCGGTCGAAGAAGTCGATGATCGCCACTACGCCCCCAATACCGTGATGGCGGCGACCGCTTCCTCGCCGCCGTAGAAACCGCCGCCGTTCTCCGCGAGCGCGACCCGGGCGCCCGGCACCTGGCGGACACCGGCCTCCCCGCGCAACTGCCGGACGAGTTCGTACACCTGGGCCAGGCCGGTCGCCCCGAGAGGATGCCCCTTGGATTCCAGGCCTCCGGACGGGTTGACCGGCAAGCGTCCGCCCAGCGCCGTCACCCCGGCCTCGGCGGCCGCACCGCCGGCACCGGGTTCGCACAGGCCGAGGAGTTCGGTCTGCTGGATCTCACCGAATGCCGTGGCGTCGTGCAGTTCGGCCACGTCGATGTCCTGCGGGCCCAGCCCGGCCCGTTCGTAGGCACGGGCCGCCAGCAACCCGCTGATGTGCTGGTCCCACGCGTCCCGCGGGTGGGTGACACCGGTACCGACCACATGCGCCAGCACCCGCACGAGGCGGCCGCGGGCGGCCATGCGCCGCAGTCCCCGCTGACCGCACACCACCACGGCGGCCGCGCCGTCGGTGACCGGTGCGCACATCGGCACGGTCAGTGGAAACGACAGGGCGCGAGCGGAAAGAACCTCATCGACGGTGAATTCCCGTCGGTGCTGTGCCTTCTCGTTGTGCACGGAATGCCGATGGTTCTTGGCCGCTACCGCGGCGATCTGCCGCTGCGTGGTGCCAAAGCGCTTCATATGCGCGCGGGCCATGGCCGCGTAGATATCCATGAAAATGCTGCGCCTGCCGGCGTGCGAGTCATCGCTCTCACCGCCCAGATCGGTCAAGGCAGCCGTCAGCCCTGCCGGATCCGATACGTCGTACGCGCCGTTGAAGACCGCCATGGTCCTGTCGCGGTCGGCGACGTTCATCTTCTCGGAGCCCACCGCCAGCGCGATGTCCACGGCACCGGCGCGGATCTGATCGACCGCCAGATGCAATGCCGTGGCACCTGTGGCGCAGGCATTCTCGACGTTGTACATCGGGATCCGCTCGAACCCCATGCCACGCAGTGCGATCTGGCCGCCCACCATGAGTTGACCCTGCAGCGCCCCCTGGGTGGTGTTCCCGAAGAAGGCCGCCTCCACGTGACGCTGCTCCAACCCCGCGTCGGCCAGGGCTTCGTGGACTGCTTCGGCGGCCAGGCCCGGCACCTCACGATCGGTGTGGTGGGCGAATTTCGTCATCCCCACCCCGGCGATCCAAACCTGCTCCGCCACGGACCGACTCCTTTTGTCTGAGAGCGTTTTATTCATGAGCCCTGACGGACCCTCAGGGGCAGCCGACCACTTGGGCCGCGTAGGACAGCCCGGCGCCGAAGCCGAGCAGGAGGACCGGAGCGCCGCTGGGGATCTCGGCACGTTCCACGAGCTTGGACAGCGCGAGCGGAACGCTGGCCGCCGACGTGTTGCCGGAGTCGACGACATCGCGCGCGACGACGGCGTTGGTGGCGCCGAGCCGCTTGGCCACGGCCTCGATGATCCGCAGATTGGCCTGGTGCGTGACCACGCCGGCCAGATCGGCCGGTGCGACACCGGCTCGCTCACAGGCCTGACGGGCCACCGGAGCGAGGGAGGTCACCGCCCAGCGGTAGACGACGTGCCCGTCCTGCCGGAACAGGGCGGGCGGACCGGCCGGCCCACTGGTGCCCAGGACGATGGCAGAGCCGCGCTGAGGCTGAGAACCCCACACCACCGGGCCGATGCCGTCGGACCGGGAGCCGTCGGTCGCGGTGACGACCGCGGCTCCGGCGCCGTCACCGAAAATGACGCAGCTGGAGCGGTCCTGCCAGTCGAGGAAGTCGCTCATCTTGTCCGCGCCGATGACCAGCGCGGTACTGCTGCCGCCGCCCCGGATGGCCTGATCGGCGGTGGCCAGCGCGTAAGTGAACCCGGCGCAGGCGGCGTTGAGGTCGAAGACGGCCGCCGCGGGAACCCCCAGATGGTGGGCGACCCGGGCGGCGATGCTCGGCATACGGTCCACCGCGGTGCAGGTCGCGACGATCACCAGATCGATGTCGCCGGAATCCACCCCCGCCCGGGCGACGGCCTTGGCGGCGGCACCGATCGCCATGTCGGCGACGCTCTCGTCCTGGGCGGCTATGTGGCGTGTGGCGATGCCGACGCGGGACCTGATCCACTCGTCGGACGTGTCGACCATGGCGGCGAGTTCGTCGTTGGTGAGTACGCGCGTGGGCTGGTGATGGGCGAGTGACAGTATCCGGCTGCCTGCGGTGGTGGCGGTCACGAGTCCTCCATGGGGTCACGTTCCGGGATGCGAGGCGCCGCGCGGTTCAGGGCACGGCGTCATGCGAACAGGCCGGACTCAGGCCACGCCCCGTCGTGCGGGGGGAAGGGTCTGCGGTGCCGGGCCGGCCAGGGCGTCGGCGATCGTCGCCAGCACGTCGGACACCGCCGAGTGCAGGAAGAAGTGCTCGCCGGGAAGGACGATCAGCTCGGAGTGGGCGCGGGTCTGCCGCAGCCACCGGTGCAGCCGCGTCCTCGCCACGAGCGGGTCCGCCTCGCCGCCGAACACGGTCATGGGCACCGCCAGCGGCGGGAGCGGCTGATAGAGGTACGTCTCCAGGACCGAGAAGTCGGCACGCAGCGCAGGCAGGATCAGCTCCATGAGCCCGGCGTCGTCCAAGAGCTCAGGCGGCGTGCCACCGAGGAAACGCAGCTCCTCGATCACATCGGCCTCCGGCGCCGCGTGGATCGGCTGCCGGGTGCGCGGCAGGTCGGGAGCGGCCGATCCGGAGACGAAGAGATGCGCCGGCTGAGGCAGCCCCCGGTCGCGCAAGGTCCTGGCGAGTTCGAAGGCGATCAGAGCGCCCATGCTGTGGCCGAACAGGGCGTAGGGCCGGTCCAGATGCTCCGCCAGGGTGTCGGCCAGCATCTCGGTCAGCAACGGCATCCTGCTCACCGGGGTCTCGCTCCAGCGGGCACCGCGGCCGGGCAGCTCAAGCGGGTGTACGTGCACGTGATCGGGGGTCAGGTCGTGCCAGGTCCGGTACGCCGACGCGTTGCCGCCCGCGTACGGGAGGCAGAAGAGACGGACCCCCGCCTCGTCCCTCGGCTCTGACTGGGCAAACCACGGGTTGCGCATGGTGTGCTTCTCCTTGGTCGTGTTCCGTGCGCAGCGGTCCTGCGCAGGTCAGACGGCCACGCCGCCGTCGATCTGGAACGTCGTGCCGGTGATGTACGCGGCCCGGTCCGAGAGCAGGAACGAGACCAGGTCGGCCACTTCGTGCGGCTCACCGAACCGTCCCAGCGGAATGCGCTGCCGGAACTGCTCCCGCGCGTCGGCCGGCAGCTCCATGACGGGGTCGGTGGCGACGAAGCCGGGCACGACCACGTTCGCCCGGATCCCGTACCGGCCGACCTCGCGGGCCAGGGACTTGGTGAACCCGATGATCCCGGCCTTGGACGCGGCGTAGTTGGTCTGTCCGGCGTTGCCGTACAGGCCGGCGATGGAGGACATCGTCACGATCGCACCTCGGCGACGCGCGATCATTCCGTTGATGACGGTCCGGCAGACGTAGTACGTGCCGTCGAGGTTGACCCGCTGGACGTCGGTCCAGTCGTCGTCCTCCATGGCCGCCAGCGGACCGTCGCGCAGCACGGCGGCCGAGGTGACCACCGCGGAGACCGGCCCGAGGGCCGCCTCGATGCCGTCGATGAGTTCCTCCACCGCGAGGCTGTCGCCGACATCGGTCCGGCGCAGGTACGTCCGCCGGCCCAGCGCGCCGATCTCCTTCTCCAGGCTCTCGGCGGCGGCCGTGTCGGAGGCGTAGCACACCGCCACGTCGAAGCCGTCCTGGGCGAGCCGCAGCGCGACGGCGCGGCCGATTCCGCGTGAGCCGCCCGCCACCAGCGCCACCGGGGCGGCCTGAGACGTTCCGGCCGGGTCGGGTGCGGTGCTCATGCCCTGCCCTCCTGGTTCTCCGTGGTCAGGTCTTCTCCTGCCAGCAGGCGGCGCAGCTCCTCTTCCACCTCGTCGTCGGACAGCTCGGCGAGCGCGTCCAGGTCGGCTGCCGGCTCGTCGCGGCTGAGCACCTCGATGCGGTTCTCGGGGCGGTCGGCCGCCGATCGGGGGCCCGCGTCCAGCAGGTCGGCGGTGTGCGCGACCGTGGGCCGTTCGAAGAAGGCGCGCAGGTCGAGTTCGGCCCCGAGCCGGTTCTTGAGACGGGTGCCGATCTGGACCGCGGCCAACGAGTGGCCGCCCAGGGCGAAGAAGTCGTCGTCGACACCGACCCGGTCCACACCCAGGATCTCCTGCCACACCTCGGCGACATCCCGCTCGCGAGCCGAGCGGGGAGCGACGTACGGCGTTTCCAGGTCCGGGCGGGGATGGCTGGCTCCGGGCGGGGCGAGTTGCTCCATCTCCTGCTGCAGCAGCTCGGGGGTCAAGGACCTGGCGAGTTCGCGTACGGCGGTGAAGTCGCGGTGCGAGACGACGAGATGGCCCGGCAGGCCCGGAGCGGCGAGGAGGCGGGCGAAGACGTCCTTGCCCTGGTCCTCGGTGATTCCCTCGGCGAGGGTGCGCAGGACCCCGGTGTCCGCCTCCGCGGCACGCCCGTCGTCCGCGTCGGCCGCGTCGGCCGGCGCAGCCTCGGCGGCGCGCGTGATCTGGTCGCGCAGACCCTCCAGGTCGTTGATCCGCTTGATGGTGAAATCACCGATCCGGACCAGCAGCCGGCCCTCCGGGTCGAGGATCTCGATGTCGCATGTACTGGTCTCACCCGCGGAGTCCCCGGCTCCCTTCACCTCCACATAAGCGTGGACGGTGCTGGTCAGGCCGCGGTGGAAGCGCAGGCTGCGATAGCTGAACGGCAGGTAGTACGTGTCGGGGGCGTGGACTCGCGCGGTGCCGCCGGCAGCGTCGAGCAGGGCCGGGTGCAGCAGGTAGTGGTCGAGGTCGCCGTGGTACTCCTCGTCGAGCCGCAGGGTCGCCATCACCCGCTCCGGGCCGACCTGAATCTCCCGCATGCACCTCCAACGGGGCCCGAACGAGAACTCGATCGGCCCGCCCTTCTCGAACCGGTCAAGGCGCAGGCCCAGCTTGATGGACTCATCGGTGTCGAGGACCTCCGTCACCGCGCAGCCGGCGCGGAGTTCGTCCAGGTCCCGCACGGTCTCCTGGACGGGTTCCGGGAAGGCGACGGTGCCGCGTGCGTGATCTGTCCAGGCCACCGCCCCGGGCGCACCGGTGCGGCTCTGCACCGCGAAGTGCCACCGGCCGTCGCGTTCTTCGATGGTGGTGAAGACTTCCCGGCTCTGCCCGTCGGGGACGACGACAGGGATCATGTACTGCACGTCGCCGATCTCGATGTCCCGCCCGGCGGCCTGCTCGGCGACGGCGGCCCGGACCAGTTCGAGGTAGGCGGTGCCCGGGACGAGGCCGTGGTTCTGGATGCGGTGATCGGCGACGATCCAGCTGTCCTCGGTGCTGAGGACCGTGGCGTAGGTGCGGGACGTGGGGGTGGAGCGCACCAGGCGCCGCAGCAGCGGATGGCCGTCGAGCGGGGTGCCGGAGTCGAGGCCGAACCTGGAGTCCAGTCCGGCGGCCATACCGACGCCTCGCCAGGTGTCCCAGCCGACCGCGGTGACGGGAAGCCCGCTCTCGCGGCGCTTGTACTGTGCCCACGCGTCGAGGAAGGCGTTGGCAGCCGCATAGTCGCTCTGTCCGGGACCGCCGAGGACGGCGGTCACGGACGAGCAGAGCAGCATGAAGTCGAGGTCGTCCTCCCGGCAGACCTCGTCGAGGACGAGCACCCCGTGCGTCTTGGCGGCGAGCACCTGCCCGGAGTCGACCGGGGACTTGGTGACGATCATGCCCTGCGACGGCAGGCCCGCGGCATGTACGACGCCGTTGAGAGGTCCTGCCAGGGCCCTCAACTCACCGACGGCCTGCCGCATTTCCTCCTCGTCGGTGACATCGGCGCGCAGCAGGACCAGGCGGGCGCCGAGCGATTCGAGGTGCCGCAGCCGCTTGATACGGATGCTGGTGGCGTCGCTGTCGTCGTGCGCCGCGAGGTGGGCGTCCCAGTCGGCGGCCGCCGGGAACCCGGAACGGCCCAGCAGACCGAGAACGGGCCGGCCGACCGCGGTCACGATGTGCTCGGCCAGGGCAAGGCCGATGCCGCCGAGGCCGCCGGTGATGAGGTAGACGCCGCCGTCGCGCAGGGCGGTGCGCGCTGCGTCGCCGCCGGTGATCCAATCCACCCGTTCGAAGTCACGGGCCCACACGTGGCGTCCACGCACGGCGAGTTCGGTGCTGGGGACGGTGCTGTCGAGAGCTGTGAGCACGGTGTCGACAGCCTGCTCGTCCGTGCCGGCGCCAGTGATGTCCAGGACACGGCAGGCGGTACCGGCGGTCTCCTGGGGGATCACCGTGGCCGCACCGAGCAGCAGAGCGTGTTCGGGCTTCAGCGCTTCATCGCCCGTGACGTCGTACACCCCGTTGCAGAGCACATCGAGGGTGACCGGTGCGGGCAGCCGCTCGGAGCCCAGGGCCTGGGCAAGCGCCAGGAGGCTGTCGAAACCGGTGCGGCGCGAGGCGTCCAGCCGCGCGCGGGCCAGGGCCGCGCCGTTCGCGGGCCCTTCGGCGGTACTCCACAGGTGGATGAAGCGGATGCGCTGCCCGTCCCCGGCCGCGAAGGGGGGTACGGCCAGGGACGAGGCGAGCGCGGCCAGATGGTCTCGTTCGGCGGGATCCAGGGTCCAGGCGTCCTCGCCGGTGTGTTCCAAGGTGGTGCCCGCGGTGACGCGCACGACGCGGTCGCCCAAGGCTGCCAGACGGTCGGCGACGGCGTCACCAAGGTCGAGCCCCGTACCCAGGACGATCCAGGTGTCACCCGTGGCAGCGGCCGCGTCCCGGACGGGCAGGGCGAGGCGCTGCCAGACGGGAGCGTAGAACCAGTTGTCCGCGGTGGCGCGGGCGGGCTCCGCGCCCTGGAACGCGCGCGGCTGCCCGGAGGGCTCGACCCAGTAGCGCCGCCGCTGGAAGGGATAGCCGGGCAGGGACACGGGGCGGTGGACGTCGGGGCCAAGGACGGACTCCCAGGCGACGCGGACACCGGCGCTCCATGCCGCCCCGACGCCGCTCAGCAGATGAGCGTCGTCGGGGGTCTGCTCACCAGGATGGGGCAGGGAGCCCGCGACGGTGCGACCCGGCGTCCAGGACCGGTGGGCGCGCACGAAGTTGGCCAGGTTCTGGCCGGGCCCCACCTCGAGCGGGACGAGGAAGGGGTCGGCGAGCAGCACATCGAGCGCGTCACGGAATCGCACCGGCCGACGCAGATGCGTGCCCCAGTAGTCGGGACTGGTCGCCTCCTCGGCGGTGATCCAGGTACCTGTCACGTTCGAGAGGAAGGGAATCACCGGCGGATGCAGGGTGACGGCGCGGACCTCTTCGGTGAACGGGTCCACAGCACCGTCCATGTCAGGGGAGTGGAAAGCGTGCGAGGTGTGCAGGCGACGGCACCCCACTCCCTCCTCCTTGAGCCGCTGCTCAAGGGCGTCGACGGCCTGCGGGGTGCCGGATACCACGGTGAGCGCCGTGGAGTTGACGGCGGCGAGGGCCAGTCCTTCTCCCAGCCGGGCGACGGTCTCGTCCTCGGGGAGGAACACGCTGAGCATGGCGCCGCGCGGCATCTCCTGAACAAGCCGGCCGCGGGCCGCGACCAGACGCACCGCGTCCTCCAGCGAGAACACGCCCGCCAGGCAGGCGGCGGCGTACTCACCGATGCTGTGACCGGCCATGGCGCGGGGCTCGACACCCATGGACTGCCACTGCCGGGCAAGGGCGAACTCGACGCAGAACAGGGCAGGTTGGGCCAGCTGCGTCTGCCGCAGCCGTTCGGCGTTGCGCGGGTCGTCCGAGCCGAGCACCAAGGCGCGCAGGTCCTCACCCAGGTACGGGGTGAACAGCTCCGCGCAGCGGTCGAACTCGGCGGCGAAAACGCCCTGTCGGTCGTACAGGCCGCGGGCCATCCCGGGGTACTGCGCGCCCTGCCCGGGGAACAGGAACGCGACCGGGGCGTCGTCGGAGGCGGCGACCGAGGGCGCGGTCCGTGCCAACCTGCGCAGCGCGGAGACCGCCTCGCCCGTCGTGGGGGCGACGACGGTGCCCCGGTGGGCGAACTGGGCTCGACGGTGGGCCAGGGTATGGGCGGCGGCGTCCAGGGCGACGTCCGCGTCCGCCTCCAGGCGGTCGGCCAGGCGCTCGGCGGCCTCGGCGAGCGCGGGCGCCGACTTCGCCGACAGCGGCAGCAGACGGGGACGGGCCTGGGCCGTGGCGTCGCCGGCTCCGTCGGAGCGCTGTTCCGGCTGCTCCGGCTCTTCTACGGGGGCCTCTTCCAGGACGACGTGGACGTTCGTGCCGCCGATGCCGAAGGAGCTGACGCCGGCCCGGCGCGGCTCGTCCTCGCGCGGCCAGGC
The DNA here is from genome assembly GCF_039533825.1 of Streptomyces rectiviolaceus. Taxonomy (NCBI): domain Bacteria; kingdom Bacillati; phylum Actinomycetota; class Actinomycetes; order Kitasatosporales; family Streptomycetaceae; genus Streptomyces; species Streptomyces rectiviolaceus. The sequence goes on along the minus strand of NZ_BAAAUG010000117.1, from coordinate 16,458 downwards.
GCGCAACGCGGTGTTCACGTAGAACGGGCCGGACTCCAGCTCCAGGCCGGGGTTGGGCCGCTCCCAGTGCAGGGTCGGCGGGATCGCCTCGTGCTTGAGGGCAAGAGCCGCCTTGATCAGTCCGGTGACACCGGCAGCGGCGTCGAGGTGACCGACGTTGCTCTTGACCGAGCCGATCGCACAGCGGTCCTGACCGTCGGCGCCCGCGCCGTAGGCACGCGTGAGGGCGGCCAGCTCGATGGGGTCGCCGAGCGGTGTGCCGGTGCCGTGTGTCTCGACGTAGCCGACGGTGGCGGGGTCGATGTCGGCCAGGGCCAGCGCCTCGGCGACGACCTCGGCCTGACCGTCGACGCTCGGTGCCGTGTAACCGGCCTTCAGCGAGCCGTCGTTGTTGACGGCGCTGGCCAGGACGACCGCGTCGACGCGGTCGCCGTCGGCCCGCGCGTCGGCGAGGCGGCGCAGGACGACGATGCCTGCGCCGTTGCCGGGCACGGTCCCCTGGGCATCGGCGTCGAAGGCCCGGCAGGTGCCTTCCGGGGAGAGGATGCCGCCGGGTTCGTACGTGTAGCCGCCGCGCAGCGGGGAGCTCACGGACACACCGCCGGCAAGGGCGATGTCGCACTCGCCGTTGATCAGGCTCTGGGAGGCGAGATGCACCGCGGTCAGCGAGGTGGAGCAGGCTGTCTGGACGGTGACCGCCGGACCCTTCAGATCCAGCTTGTACGCGGCACGCGTGGCCAGGAAGTCCTTGTCGGAGGCGAGCATCACCTGGTACATGCCGGAGGCGTCCAGGATCTGCTGGTTGTTCATGAGGTTGAACAGCAGATACGTGTTGAGGCCCGAGCCCGCGAAGACGCCGATGCGGCCGTCGAAGCGGGCCGGGTCGACACCGGCGGACTCCAGTGCGTGCCAGGCGCATTCGAGAAAGACGCGGTGCTGGGGGTCGAGGAGCTCGGCCTCGCGGGGGCTGTAACCGAAGAAGCCCTCGTCGAACAGGTCGGCGTCGTCCAGTGCGCCCTTGGCCCTGACGTAGTCGTCGCGGGCGAGCAGCTCGGGGTCCACGCCGGCTTCGGCGAGTTCCTCGTCGGTGAAGACGGTGATGCCCTCGCGGCCCTGTTCGAGATTGCTCCACAGGGCCTCCACGTCGCCCGCGCCGGGGAAGCGGCCCGCCATGCCGATGATGGCAACGCGATCGAGGTCCTGTTCCTGGTCCTGGTCCTGGTGTTGCTGTGACACGTGGATCACCTGTCTCCGCGAGAGGAAGCCCGGCGTTCGGCCGCCTGTTGCCGCCGGTTACGGGACTGACGTCGGTTCTGTGCG
>NZ_BAAAUG010000117.1:0-15090 GCF_039533825.1 Streptomyces rectiviolaceus | reverse complement strand
AGGCGGGCGGCAAGGGATTCGATCGTGGGGTGCTGGAAAAGTTCGACCATGGTCAGCTCGTGGCCGAGCGCCGCGGCAAGCCCGGTCCGGAACTCGGCCATGAGCAGGGAGTGCCCGCCGAGGTCGAAGAAGTTGTCGCGCAGCCCTACGCGCTCGACGCCCAGCAGACCGCGCCACATGCCGGCGAGCGTCTGCTCCAGGCCGTCCTTGGGGGCGACGAACCGGGTCTTGAGGTCGGGGCGGCCGGTCTGCGGCGCGGGCAGGGCCTTGCGGTCCGTCTTGCCGCTGGGGGTCAGCGGCAGGGCGTCGAGCACGGTGAAGGAGGCCGGGACCATGTACTCCGGCAGCTGCTCGCGCAGATGGGCGGCGAGATCCCCGGCCTCGGGCCTGTCGGCGCGCGCGGGGGTGACATAGGCGGCCAGGCGGACGTCACCGGGGGAGTGCTCGTGGGCGACCACGACCGCTTCGCGCACGGTGGCGTGCCGCGTCAGCACGGCCTCGATCTCACCCAGTTCGAGACGCTGGCCGCGGAGCTTGACCTGGTGGTCGAGACGGCCGAGGAACTCCAGCGCGCCGTCCGTGCGGTGCCGGGCCAGATCGCCGGTGCGGTAGATACGGGCCCCGGGGACGAACGGGTCGTCCGTGAAGCGCTCGGCGGTCAGTTCCGGGCGGTCCAGGTAGCCGCGGGCCAGCCCCCGGCCGCCGATGCACAGTTCACCGGCGACTCCGGCCGGAACAGGCCGGTCGTGGCGGTCGAGTACGTACATGCGGATGTTGGCGATGGGGTGGCCGATGGGCACCGGGCGGGGGTCGTCCTGCGGCCGGCAGTGCCAGGCAGTGACGTCGATCGCGGCCTCGGTCGGTCCGTACAGATTGTGCAGCTCGGCCGTGTGCAGGCCGAGGAAGCGGTCGTGGAGGTCGCGGGACAGCTCCTCGCCACTGCAGAACACGCGCCGCAGACCCGCCGAGCGCCCGGGCGGCTCGGACAGGAAGAGCTGCAGCATGGACGGCACGAAGTGGATCGTGGTGATCCGCTCTGTGGCGATCGTGTCGGCGAGGTAGGCGCTGTCACGGTGCCCGTCGGGCCGGGCCATCACGAGGGCGGCACCGGTCATCAGGGGCCAGAAGAACTCCCACACCGACACGTCGAAGGAGAACGGCGTCTTCTGCAGCACCCGGTCGGAGGCGTCCAGGCCGTAGGCGTCCTGCATCCACAGCAGCCGGTTGCGCAGGGCGGCGTGCACATTCATCACGCCCTTGGGCCGGCCCGTCGACCCGGAGGTGAAGATGACGTACGCCAGGTCCTCGCCGTCCACGGCCGCGTCCGGATTCTCCGGGGACTGCGCGGCCAGCTCGGTGGCGAGATCCTCCATCCGCAGCACGGGGCAGTCGAGTCCGGGCAGCCGGCCGGCCGAGCCGCCGTGGGTGAGCACCACGGGGGGCCGGGCGTCCTCGACGATGGCGGCCAGCCGGGCGGGCGGCAGCCCGGTGTCGAGGGGGACGTACGCCCCGCCGGCCTTGAGGACGGCCAGCAGGGCGACCACGAGCTGGAGGGAGCGTTCCATGGCCACGCCGACGAGGACGTCCCGGCCCACGCCGCGTCCGCGCAGCAGGTGAGCGAGGCGGTTGGCCCGCTCGTTCAGCTCGGCGTAGGTCAGCGAGGTCCCCGCGTACCGGACGGCTTCGGCGTCAGGGGTGCGGCGCGCCTGCTCCTCGATGCATTCGTGCACCAGGCCCTCGGGCCACTGCCGGTCGGTGGCATTGAGCTCGCCGACGAGGCGGTGGCGTTCCGCTGCGTCGAGGAGGTCCAGGTCGCCGATGGGGGCGTCGGGGCGGGCGACGATCTGCTCGACCAGGCGACGGAAGTGACCGGCGAGGCGTACGACGGTTTCCTCGTCGAAGAGGTCGCGGTCGTACTCGAACCAGCCGGTGACACCCCCGTCCGTGTCGAACGCCTGCAGTTCCAGATCGAAGCGGGCACCTTCGCTCCGGACCGGCAGCCGGGTGAGGCGGGCGCCGGCCATGGCGAGCGTCGGCACTGGTTCCCGGCCGTAGCTGAAGCTGACCTGGTACACCGGGGGACGGCTGAGGTCACGGGCGGTGTTGAGGTCGGCGACGATCAGCTCGAAGGGAATGTCCTGATGGGCATACGCGCCGAGGCAGGCGTCGCGGACGCGGGTGAGGACCGCTTCGAAGCCGGGGCCGCCGGACAGGTCCGCTCTGATGGGAAGGGTGTTGACGAAGTAGCCGATGAGCGGTTCGACCTCGGCGTGCCCGCGCAGCGCGGTGGGCACCCCGACGACGATGTCGTCCTGGCCGGTGTAGCGGTGCAGCAGAATCTTGAAGACGGTGAGCAGCGCCATGTACGGCGTCGCGCCGTGCCGCCCGGCCAGCGCGGCCAGTTCACGGATCAGGGCGGGCGGTAGATCGACGGGGACGGAGCCGCCGTTGAAGCCCTGCACGGCCGGGCGGGGGCGGTCGGTGGGCAGGTCGAGCACGGCCGGAGCGCCGGCGAGGTGCTCGCGCCAGTAGGACAGCCCCTGCTGCCAGCCGTCACCGCCGATCTGCTGGCACTGCCAGGAGGCAAAGTCCCCGTACTGGATGGCGAGTTCGCCCAGCGGCGATGGCCGGCCCGCGGCGAACGCCTCGTACAGCTCGGACAGTTCGTTCAGGAAGACCGCGATGGACCAGCGGTCCGAGACGAGGTGATGCATCGCGACGACGAGCGCCGACCGGTCGGGACCGGTGCGCAGCAGGCGCACCCGCAGCAGGGGGCCGGTCTCGATGTCGAAGGGCTCGGCGAGGGCATCGTCGATCCACTTCTGGCGGTCGGCGTCGGTGTACTGCGTGCCACTGAGATCGGTCTCCGGGACATCGGTGGCGAGGTGGTGGTGGACGACCTGGACCGGCGCACCGTCACGCGACCGGAAGGTGGTGCGCAGGGCCTCGTGCCGGCGAACGATCTCGGCGACGGCGCCGCGCAGCAGGCCGGTGTCGAGGGGGCCTTCGACGCGCACCGCGCCGGGCACGATGTAGCCGGGGTTGCGGGGCCGGAGCTGTTCGAGGAACCACGTGCCGCGCTGCAGGACAGCCAGCGGGAAGGTGACCTCGGCCGAGTGTTCGGCGAGCAGGGCGTCGAACCGGGCCCGCTCTTCAGGAGTGAGGGCGGCGAGGCGCCCGGCGAGGTCGTCGGTCACGAGTGCTTCTCCTGGCCGGACACGGAAGCGGAGGCGGTCAGTTCGTCGAGAAGCGCCGTGGCGGCATCGACGGCCCGGGGCATGCGCTGGATCGCAGCGGGTGCCCCGGGGCCGTCGTGCCCTGTGCTCGTCAAGCCGCTGCCACCTGTCACGGCAAGCTCCTTGACGATGCTCCTGGCGACGCTTGCGATGGTCGCGTCGCCCAGGAAGTCGGTGATCTGCAGGGTCAGGCCGAGCCTGCTCTGGATCTCGTTGCGCAGTTCGACGGCCATGAGGGAGTCCAGGCCGAACGCGGTCAGCGGATCGTCCACACCGACGTCGGTGGAGGCCGAGCCCAGGACGTCCTTGACGCTGAGCACGAACTGGGCGCAGAGGGTGTCCAGACGCTCGGTCTCCCCCAGCGCCAGCAGCTCGGCGGCCGTGGAGATACGACTCGCGCGGCGCCGGCCGCGCGAGGAGCGGCGGCCGGACCGGGAGCGGCGGTCGCCGGAGCCGTTCACGGCCGGTGCGCCGTCCGTGTCCTCGGCGTCCCCGGCGTCCCCGGCGTCCCCGGCAGGCGCCGTCGCGGTGCCGTCCCACGGGCGCGGGGGCTGCCAGCAGTGGACCGGATCGAACGGGTACGTGGGCACGGCCACGTTGGCGCGGGTGTAGTCGCGGTCGAAGCCGGCCCAGTCGATGGGGGTGCCGGCCGCGTACAGCTCGGCCACCGTGCCCAGCAGGACCTCCCAGTCGTCCTGCTTCGGCCGCAGGCTGGGCAGCAGCAGGTCGTCGTGGCCCGGCGGCAGGGCGTCGCTGATGACGCCCAACAGGGTGGGGGCGGGGCCGACTTCCACGAAGGTGCGGTATCCCATGGACCGCAGGGTGCGCACGCCGTCGGTGAACCGGACGGTTCCGCGGACGTGCCGGCACCAGTAGTCGGGATCCGGTGCCTTGTCCCAGGGCCACAGCTCGCCGGTGACGTTGGAGATCAGGGGAATGCGCGGGGCGGTGAAAGTGATCTGCTGGGCGGCGCGGCGCAGCGGCTCGAGGACGGGGTCCATCAGGGGGGAATGTCCGGCCGATGCGATGTGCAGCCGCTTGGCCTTGACGCCGCGGGCACTGAACGCGGCACACACGGCCTCGACGAGGTCACGGTCACCGGAGACCGCGATGTTCGCGGGGCCGTTGACCGCGGCGATGGCGATCCGTCCCGGATGCGCGGCGAGCTCGGCGGCGACCTCCTCCTCGGATGCGAAGATCGCGGCCATGGTCCCGGGCAGCGAGAACTCCTGGATGAGGCGGGCGCGTTCCACCGCGAAGGCCAGCCCGTCCCGCAGGGACATGGCCCCCGCCACACAGGCCGCGACCACCTCGCCGAAGCTGTGGCCGAGTACGGCCGCGGGCGTGACGCCCCAGGAGCGCCACAGCTCGGCCATGGCGTACTCGACGACGAACGTGGCGGGCTGAGCGTAGGCGGTGTCGTTGATCCGCTGGTCGTCGAGGTCGTCGGTGTCGTCGGTGTCGTCGATGGCGTCGGGAAACAGGACGGACAGCAGCGGCCGGTCGAGCAGCGGGCGCAGGATCTCGGCACATTCGTCGACCGCCCGCCGGAACGTGGGCTGCGTGTCGTACAGCTTGCGGGCCATTCCAGGGCGCTGGGCTCCCTGGCCCGTGAAGACGAACACGACCTCGGGGTTGTCCGCGTCGCCCTGCACCAGGCCCGGCGCGCTCTCGCCGCGGGTGAAGGCGGCGAGCCGGTCGGCGACCTCCTGGCGGCTGGTGCCGACGGCGGCAAGACGGTGACGGAAGTGGGAGCGGCCGGTGCCCGCCGCGTGGCACACGTCCGCCAGTGAGGTGTCGTCCTCGGCGAGGCGTTCGGCGTAGCGGCCGACGAGCGCGGTGAGCGCGCTCTCGCTGCGGGCGGACAGCGCAAGGACCGAGGCGGGCCTGCGGTCGTCCTCGGCGGGCGGCGCCGACGGTACCGGCGCCTGCTCCAGGATCAGGTGAACGTTGGTGCCGCTCAGCCCGAAGCTGCTCACCGCGGCCGTCCGGCGGCCTTCGGTGTCCGGCCACGGGGTCAGGGCGGTGGGCACCTGGAAGGTCGTACCGTCGAAGGAGATGTTGGAGTTCAGCCGGTCGAAATGCAGGTTCGGGGGGATCTCGCCGCGGTCCAGGCACACCGCGGCCTTGATGAGACCGGCGATACCGGCGGCCGCTTCCAGGTGACCGATGTTGGTCTTGACGGCGCCGAGGTAGACCGGAGACCCGTGGTCGCGGCCGTACACATCGGCGAGAGCATCGGCCTCGATGGGGTCTCCGAGGCGGGTTCCGGTGCCGTGGGTCTCTATGTAGCCGACCTGATCGGCCGTCACCCCCGCGGCATCCAGGGCGCGTTGGAACACATCGCGCTGCGCGGCGCCGTTCGGTGCGGTGATGCCCGCGCTCCGGCCGTCCTGGTTGACCGCGCCGCCGCGCACGACCGCGAGGACGCGGTCCTTGTCGCGCAGGGCGTCGGACAGCCGCTTGAGCACGACCACGCCGCAGCCCTCGCCGCGTACATAGCCGTCGGCGCTGTCGGAGAAGGTCCTGGCGCGGCCCTGCCGGGAGACCGAGCCGAACTGCGACTGAGAGATCATCAGCATCGGCGAGAGCACCACGTTGACGCCGCCGGCCAGGGCCGTGTCGCATTCGCCGAGGCGCAGGCTCTGGCACGCCTGGTGGACGGCCAGGAGCGAGGCGGAGCAGGCCGAGTCGACAGCGAGGTTCGGGCCGCGCAGGTCGAGGAGGTAGGCGATACGGGCCGGTATGAAGGACATCGCCGCGCCGGAACTGGTGTAGGCGCTGATGTCGTCGGGGTGGCGCAGCCGGGCGGTGATGTAGTCCCAGGAGGCCGCGCCCAGGAACACACCGGTGCGGCTGCCCGCCAGCTCTGACGGCGCGTGACCCGCGTTCTCCAGGGCTTCCCAGCACACCTGCAGGCTCAGCCGCTGGGCCGGGTCCATCGCCACGGCCTCGCGCTGGGAGATACCGAAGAAGTCGTGGTCGAAGTGCTCGAGGTCGTCCAGGAACGCGCCGGAGCGGGTGTAGATCTTCCCCGGCTTCCCGGCTTCCTCGTCGTAGAACGCCTCGTGGTCCCACCGCCCGGCGGGTATCTCACCCACGGCGTCGGTGCCCTCCGCCAGCATCCGCCAGTAGGAGGCGGTGTCGGTGACGCCGCCGGGGAGGCGGCAGCCGGTGCCCACGATGGCGATGGGCTCGGAACGTGTCCGCTCGTACTCCGCGACCTGACTCTGGAGGCGCTCCATCGTCAGGTAGGCGCGCTTGAGCGTCTCGGCCGCTGTCAGGTCCGGTCCCGGAGTCATCGCTGAGCCCCCTCGTCGATCTGTGTGGTCTTGGCCATCAGGAGTGCTTCGAGTTCCGCGGCGGACATCGCGTCGAGGTCCACGGATTCGTTCGCGGCGGTCCCGCCGGCGATCCCGCCGGCGCTCGCGGTGGCCGAGGGATCCGGTACGGGTCCTGCCGGAACGGCGGGAGGGTCTGCCCGGTCCTCGCCCGGAGCCTGGCCGGACTCGAGCTCGATGCCCATCCGGTCGGCCAGGTACGGCACCAGGGCGTCGATGGTCGGGAAGCGCCAGGTGACGGTGGAGGGCAGTTGGACGCGCAGCGACGACTCCAGGGACTTGCGCAGCTCCAGGGAGAGCAGCGAATCGAAGCCCATACCGGTGATGGGGGCGCTGGAGTCGATCCTGGCGGGGTCCGCTCCGATGAGGCGGGCGGCGACGGCCCTGGCGTGCTCGGTCAGTACGGCCCTGCGGCGGCGGCCGGGTTCGACCGCGAGCATCAGGCGGCGTATCTCGTCCTGCGGTCCCGCTGCGCCGTCCGTGTCCTGGCCCTGGCCCCCGTCGTCGTCGAGGAGGGTGCGCAGCAGGCCGCCGCCGTGATGGCCGCGCACCTTCTCGCGGTCCAGCGGCAGGACGCACACCTGGGCGGCGGAGCCGGTCAGTATCCGGTCGAGGGCGGCGATGCCCTGGTCGGGGCTGATGCTCTCGATGCCGCGGGCGGCCAGGGACCCACCCCGGTCCGGGCGGGCCGCGAGGCCGATCTGTGACCAGGGGCCCCAGTTGATGCTCAGCGCGGGCAGGCCGAGCGAGCGCCGGTGGTGGGCCAGCGTGTCGACGAAGGCGCTCGCCGCCGCGTAGTTGCCCTGGCTGGCCGAGCCGAGAACGGCGGCGGCCGAGGAGTACAGGACGAAGAAGTCGAGGTCCCGGCCCAGGGTGGCCTGGTGCAGATGCCAGGCAGCGGCCGACTTCGGGCCCGCGACGGACCGGAACCGCTCCGGGTCGAGGCCGGTGAGCAGGCCGTCGTCGAGCGTGCCCGCGGCGTGCACGACACCGGCCAGTGGCGGAAGGGATTCGTCCAGGCGGGCCAGCAGGTCCTCCACCGCACCGCGTTCGGACACATCGGCGGCGGCGACGACGACCTCGGCCCGGGTACGCAGTTCGGCGAGGACGTGCTCTGCGTGCGGGCCCGGGGCGCCGCGACCGACCAGGACCACATGGCGGGCGCCCTGGCCCACGAGGTAGCGAGCCGTCTCCAGACCGAGCGCGCCGAGACCGCCGGTGATCAGATAGGTGCCGAAGGGGCGTACCGGCGCGGCGCCCACCGCGGTCGTCACCGATTCGTCGGCCGCCGGCACCAGCACGAGCTTCCCGGTGTGGCGGGCCTTGGCCATCGCGGTGAAGGCCACGGGGGCGTCGGCGAAGGGGTGCGTGGTGATGGGCAGGGCCGTGAACTCCCCGCGGTCGAAGCCCTCGACGACGTCGGCGAACAAGTCCGCGACCCGCTCCGGCTCCTCGCGGATGGTGTGCTCGAGGTCGACGGCGAGGAAGGCCCGATTGCCCTTGAAGAACTCCAGGCCGATGTGGCTGTTGTCGTAGATGTCGCGCTTGCCGATCTCCACGAAGCGCCCACCGGGTGCGACCAGATCCAGGGAGCGGACCAGTGTCTCGCCGGACGAGGAGTTGAGGACCACGTCGACCCCGCGGCCGTCGGTGAGCGCCCTGATCTCGTCGGCGAAGTCGAGGGTGCGCGAGTCCATGACGTGCTCGACACCGAGACCGCGCAGCAGATCGCGCTTGGCCGCAGTGCCGGCGGTGGCGAACACCCGGGCACCGCGACGGCGGGCGACCTGGAGCGCGGCGAGCCCGACACCTCCGGTCGCGGAATGGATGAGGACGCTCTCGCCCTTGCCCAGCCGCGCCAGCCGTTCCAGGCCGTGAACGGCGGTGAGGAACGCGATGGGTACGGCGGCGGCCTGCTCCTCGTCGAGGGCCGAGGGAGCGGGGGCCACCAGCCGCGCGTCGAGCGTGATGAAGGCCGCCATGCTGCCGGGGCCGGCAGCGATGACCCGGTCGCCGACCTGCCGCTCGGTGACGCCCTCGCCGACAGCGATGACCCGGCCGGCGCATTCGGCACCGAGCGGTACGACCCCTTCGGCACCCGGGTAGGAGTCGAGGGCCTTGAGCACATCACTGAAGTTCAGTCCCGAGGCGGCGACTTGGACCTCGACCTGGCCAGGACCCGGCGGGGTGCGGTGCCACCAGGTGGGGCTGAGACTGGTGAGACTGCCGGGACGGGCGGCCAGCAGATGGTGGTTCCCGTCGCGTGCGGCGTCGAAGTTCCAGGCCGGGCGGGGACCCTGGGCCGGATCGTCAGTGGGCGCCCAGGGCTGCAGGGCGGGCGTCAGACGGGCAGCGCCCCGCAGCGCGACCTGGTCGTCGTCGCCGGAGCCCAGTACCTCGGCGAGCAGCAGCGCGCCTTCCTCCGCGGGCCTGGCAGGGTCCAGGTCGACGACGGAGCTCCGCAGTTCGGTGTGCTCGAGGCCGATTACCCGGGACAGACCCCACAACGGTGCCTGCCCGACGTTCAGTTCGTCCCCGTCCGCGGCGTGCTGGGCGCCCCGGGTGAGCAGCACGAGGCGGGGCGCGGGGTCCTGGCCGGCCAGCGTGAGTTCCTGCACGAGGCGGAGCACCGGCAGGACGGCGTCGCCGTCCGCGCTCGCCGGCGGCTGACCGTCGCCGTCCTCGGGAAGGCCGATGTCGAGGGACCAGCCGTGCACGATCCCGTCCGGGCCGGTGCCCGATGCGGCGAGATCGGCCAGCAGCGCGGCGATGTCCTCTCGACTGCCGGGATCGATCTCGTAGTGGTCCGTGTCGACCTTGCGGTAGGCCGGGCCGGTGGCGACGGTCCGGCAGGTGGCGCCGTGCTCGCGCAGCGCGTCGGCGAGGCCTGCGGTGGTGCGGCCCTGGTCGACGAAGAGCAGCCAGCTGCCCGGCGGTTGCTGGCCCGCGGGGGAGGGCGCGGGCGCGGGGCGCCAGACGAGATCGAGCAGGGCCTCGTCGCGCGGGTCCGCGGCCTCGGTACGGTCCAGACGCTGCAGGGTGATGTCGGTGATCTCGCCGACGGAGGCACCCTCGGCGTCGTACAGGACGACGCGAGCACCGGTGATGGTGTCGGCGCCGGGCTGCGGCGCGGTGACGGCGGCATGCGCCCAGCGGGGGGCGACCTGGTCGCCGACGAGGGTGAAGCCTCCGACGGCCACCGGCACGTACGTCGCCTCCAGAGGCTGGTCCTGTGCGTCGAGGGCGGCGCTGAGGACCTGCAGGGCGCTGTCGAGCACGACCGGGTGCACGGGGTGTTTGCCGCGGTCGGTGGTCAGGGCGCTCTGCTCACGCAGCCGGGCCACGGCCTCGGCCCGGCCCTGCCACAGCTCCTCGATGCCCTGGAAGGCGGGCCCGTACGCCAGCCCGGCGTGGCGCAGGGTGGAGTAGTGCTCGTCGGCCGGGGCCGGCGTGGCGCAGCGCGTACGGACGGCGGCGAGAGGTTCGGCCGTGCCGGCGGGAGCGGTTCGGCGCACGCCCGCCCGTGCGGCCTCGGCCCATTCCTCCTCGGCACCGGAACGGGTGAACAGGCGCACCGTCCCGGTGTCGGCGGTCGCGGGCAGCAGGGCGAGCTGCAGCGTGGAGTCGTCGGCCTGCTCGGGCACCACGGAGAGCCGGGTGAAGGCGACGTCGTGCAGGACGGCGCCGTCGTCGAGGTGGGCGCGGGCAGCGGCGAGCGCCGCGTCCAGCATCAGGGCGGCGGGCAGCACGGGGCTGCCACCGACTTGATGGCCCGTCAAGTAAGGGAACCCGGCGAGGTCCACCGGCGCCGACCAGTGGACGGCGTGCGGCGAAAGCGCCGAAACGGTGCGCTCGCGCAGGGCCGGATGGCCACGGTGCGCGGACCGGCGTGCCGGACGCAGCTCGTGCCGGGTGCGGGTGCGCTGCCAGGGGTAGGTGGGCAGATCGGGCATCGGCCCGGCGGGACCGTGCACCCGCGTCCAGTCGATCTGGTGGCCGGCGGTGTACAGACGACCGAGTTCCGCGAGCACGGTGGCACGGCCCGGCTGATCCCGGCGCAGGGACGATACGGCGACACCGTCGTCGTACGAGGCGAGGCGCTCGGTGACGGCGTCGGTGAGCATCGGGTGCGGTGACACTTCGACGAAGAGGTTGTGGCCGGCGTCGGCGAGCGCGGTGACGGCGGTGTCGAACAGAACAGGACGGGTGAGGTTGGAGGCCCAGTACTCGGCGTCGAGCCGGTCACCGGGGACGAACTCCCCGGTGCCGGTGGAGATCATCGGGATGGCGGTGGGCCGCGGCCGCAAGGGGGCGAGGACCCGCCACAGTTCGGAGGCGACGGGCTCCATCAGGGGGCAGTGGGAGGCGAACTCCACGGACTCGAGGACCTTGCAGTAGAGATCGTCGTCGGCCAGGGACTTGGCGAACTTCTCCAGGGCGTCGTTCTCGCCGGAGAAGACGGTGGAGCCGGGACTGTTGGAGGCGGCGATCCACACCGGACCCGGCGTGCGCTCGGCAAGCAGGGTGCGGGCCTCGTCCAGGGAGACGCCCGCGACAGCCATCCGGCCCTTGCCGGTGGCGGCGTGCAGAGCGGTGCCGCGGTGGAGGGCGATCAGGAGGGCGTCCTCCAGGGAGATCGCACCTGCCACATGGGCGGCGGCGATCTCACCCACGCTGTGCCCGACGACGGCGCCGGGCTCGATGCCCCAGGAGCGCCACAGAGCGGCGAGCGCGACCTGGACGGCGACGAGAGCGGGCTGGCCGACCGCGGTGTCGAGCAGCCGGGAGCGCGCCGGGTCGGCCGCGAGCTGGTCAAGCAGCGACCAGTCGGTGTGGCGTCGCAGCAGCGTGTCCGCCCGCTCGAGTACGGCCTTGAAGGCCTGCTCCGCCGCGAGGTCACCGGTGAGGAGCTCGGCGGCGAGCGGCCACCAGCGGGGTCCCTGTCCGGAGAAGACGAACACCGGCTTCGACTGCTGTCCTGCCCGGCGCACCCCGGTACTGAGTCCGGTGACGCTCTCCCCGCGGCCGAACGCGGCGAGCGCGGTGCGCAGTTCGGGGGCATCGGTGCCCACGCAGGCCAGCCGGTGCTCGTGGTGGGTGCGGCGGACAGCGGCAGCGGCCGTGAAGGCACGTGCGGGCGTCGCGTCGGTGAGCTTGTCCGCGTAGCGGGCGGCGAGATCACGCAGGGCCTGCTCGTCCCGGGCGGAGACGGTCAGCAGCGCGGCGCCCTCGGACGCGGAGTGGGCGGGGGCGGCGGCCGGCGGCGGTTCCTCCACCACCAGGTGGGCGTTGGTGCCGCCGAAACCGAAGGAGCTGACACCGGCCAGCGCCGGGCCGGCCGCGGCCGGCCACGGCTGAAGCGTGTCGGCGACGCGGACCGGGAGATCATCGAAGGGAATGTGCGGGTTGGGCGCGCGGTAGTGCAGCGTGGGCGGCACCATGCGGTGGCGGACCATGAGGGCGGTCTTGATCAGCCCTCCGATCCCCGCGGCGGCCTCCATGTGGCCGAGGTTGGACTTCACCGAGCCGATCAGGCAGGGCCGGTCCGCGGCACGACCGTCGCCGAGAACACCTCCGAGTGCCTTGGCCTCGATGGGGTCGCCGAGGATGGTGCCGGTGCCGTGCGCCTCCACGTAGGCGATGTCCGCGGCGCGTACCCCGGCCCTGGCATGGGCGGCACGCACCACCGCGTCCTGGGCCTTCGGGTTGGGCGCCATCAGCCCGTTGCTCGCTCCGTCCTGGTTGACGGCGCCGCCGCGGATCACGGCGTGTACCGGGTCGCCGTCGGCCAGGGCCCGGCTGAGCGGCTTGAGTATCACCACGCCGGCGCCCTCGGAACGCACGTAGCCATCGGCACTCGCGTCGAACGGCTTGCACCGGCCGTCGGCGGACATGACCCCCGCCTTGCTGAAGTTGATGGCGAACGCGGGGGAGAGCACCAGGTTGACACCGCCGGCGACGGCCAGGTCGCAGTCTCCCCGGCTCAGGCTCGTGCACGCCTGGAGCACGGCCACCAGCGAGGAGGAGCAGGCGGAGTCGACAGCCATGCTCGGACCGCGCAGATCCAGCAGGTACGAGAGCCGGTTCGCGGCGATGCTCAGCGCGCTGCCGGTTCCGGTGTAGGCGTCGATGGCGTCGAGGTCGTTCAACTGGCCGGTGGCGTAGTCGAACGTGGAGATGCCGATGAACACCCCGGTCTGAGTGCCGGACAGGGAAGCGGTGGGCACGCCCGCGTTCTCCAGGGCCTCGAAGGAGACCTCCGCGAGCAGTCGCTGCTGCGGGTCCATGCGGGCGGCTTCCTGCTGCGAGATGCCGAAGAAGCCCGAGTCGAACCGGTCGACGTCGACGAAACCGCCCCAGCGGCTGGTGGTACGGCCGGGGGCCGCCGGATCGGCGTCGGTGAACTCCTCGGTGCTCCACCGGTCGGCGGGCACCTCGGTGACCGCGTCGCGGCCCTCGGTCAACAGCTGCCAGAAGCTGTCGGGGCCCTGAACACCGCCGGGGAAGCGGCAGCCGATCCCGATGATGGCGACCGGCTCGTCCGCGCCGGGCCCGGCTGGCCCGGCAGGCCCGGCAGGCACGGTGGCGGGCACCGGGGCCGTGAGGGTGGTGGCGGGCTCGGCCACCGAGGGCGCCGGGGAGCCGGCGGCCGACCCTGCCAGGTGGGCGGCGAGCTTGGCGGCGGTGGGGTGCTCCCAGACGATGCCGGGCTGCAGCGGAACCCCGAGGCGTTGTTCCAGGTCGCCCACCATGGCGACCAGTTCGACCGAACGCAGTCCGTGGTCGGCGAAGGGCACGTCCGGATCGATGGCGGCGACCTGTCGTCCGGTCGCGGCGGCCAGCGACTCGCGCAGCCACCGTTCGATCTCGGTGGCGCCCGGCGCGGGACGCTCCGGTGTGTCCTTGCCCGCGCCCGATGCCTCCTCGGGCGCCCGTCCCGTCTGCGCCTCATCCGCGCGCCACAGCGCGAGCGGTTCCGCGGCGCCCGAAAGGAGTGCGTCGAGGCAGGCGGCGCGCTGCAGCTTGCCGCTGGAGGTCTTGGGAACCGTACCGGTCCGGGTCAGTGCGACGATGTACGGCTGCAGGCCGTGCTCGCGGGCGACTTCGGTGCGTATCGCCTTGATGACCCGTGCGCGGTCCTCGGGCGAGCGGCTGCCGCGGTACTCCTGAACGACGATGAGCCGTTCCTCGCCGTCGATCTCGCGCGCGCCGGCCACACCGCAGCCGTCCCGCAGGCCCGGATCGACGCTCTCCACGGTGCGTTCGATGTCCTGGGGGTAGTGGTTGCGGCCCGCGACGATGACGACGTCCTTGATGCGGCCGGTGACGTAGAGCTGGTCACCGTCGGCGAAACCGAGGTCGCCGGTGCGCAGGAACGGCCCCTCGCCGGTGTCGAGATGGGCGCGGAAGGTCTCCTCGGTGGCCTCGGGGCGGCGCCAGTAGCCGTGCGCGACGCTCGGTCCCGCGACCCACAGCTCGCCGACCCTGCCGTCGGGCAGCGCGGCATGAGTCTGCGGGTCCACGACGGCGACCTTCTGGTCCTGGAGTGAGATGCCGCAGCTGGGCAGGTTGCGCGCCGGTTCGCCCGGTCCCGCGTTCTCGGCTCCGCCGGCGAGGAGGGCCTCGGGGCGCAGGTCGCGGTGGATGGGCTCGGCGGCCGGGTCCCCGGTGGACACCACCAGGGTCGCCTCGGCCAGACCGTAGGAGGGGGCGTGCGTGGCGGGCCGGTAGCCGCACTCGGCGAACGTGCGGGAGAAGCGGTCCATGGTCTGCTTGCGCACCGGCTCCGCCCCGTTGAGGGCGACGCGCCAGGTGCTCAGATCCAGCGTCTGCCGGTCCTGCTCGGTGACCTTGGCCACCGCGAGGTCGTAGGCGAAGTTCGGCGCGGGGCTCGCGGTGGCCCGGTAGTCGGAGATGGCCCGCAGCCAGCGCAGCGGCCGCTTCAGGAACGAGTACGGGGACATGAAGGTGACCGGGTATCCGCCGTACGCGGGGGTGAGCAGGCCCATGATCAGGCCGAGGTCGTGGAAGGGCGGCAGCCAGCTCACCATGTGCTGGTCGGGGTCGTTCCCGAAGAACTGCCGGTTCATCTCCGAGATGTTGTGCATCAGGTTGCCGTGGCTGACCATCACGCCCTTGGGGCTGCTGGTGGAGCCGGACGTGTACTGCAGGAACGCCAGGTCGTCGCGTTTCGTGCCGGGGTCGCGCCAGCCGTCGGCGGCCGCGGTGTCCATCTCGTCGACAGCGAGCCACACGATGTTCCGCAGCGCCGGAGCGTGTTCGGCGAAGCGGTCGACCAGGGCGATGGTCGCAGCGGGGGCGAGGACCACTGCCGGCTCCGCGTCCTCCACGACGGCGGTCAGCCGCGGCAGGGTGCGCATCGGGAACGCCGGGTCCGGCGGGTACACGGGCACGGCAACGACGTCGGCATAGAGGCAGGCGAAGAACGAGGTGACGTAGTCGAGTCCGGCCGGGCACATGATCAGCGCCCGCTCCCCGGCGGGGAAGCGTTC
>NZ_BAAAUG010000116.1:49048-49799 GCF_039533825.1 Streptomyces rectiviolaceus | reverse complement strand
CCCGCCGCGGCTGCCGCCCCGGTGGCGGGCGGCGACGCCCGCGAGACCCGGATCCCCGTCAAGGGTGTCCGCAAGGCCATCGCCCAGGCCATGGTCGGTTCGGCCTTCACGGCGCCGCACGTCACGGAGTTCGTGACGGTGGACGTGACGCGGACGATGAAGCTGGTCGATGAGCTCAAGCGAGACGCAGACAAGCACGGTTTTGCGGGCCTGCGGGTCAATCCGCTCCTGCTCATCTCCAAGGCGCTGCTCGTGGCGATCCGGCGCAACCCGGACGTCAACGCGGCCTGGGACGAGGCGAATCAGGAGATCGTCCAGAAGCACTACGTGAACCTGGGCATCGCCGCGGCCACCCCGCGCGGCCTGGTCGTCCCGAACATCAAGGACGCGCACGCCAAGACGCTGCCGGAACTGGCCGCGTCGCTCGGCGAGTTGGTGTCCACGGCCAAGGAGGGCAAGACGACCCCGGCCGCGATGCAGGGCGGCACGGTCACCATCTCGAACGTCGGCGTCTTCGGCGTCGACACCGGCACGCCGATCCTGAACCCGGGCGAGTCCGCGATCCTCGCGGTCGGCGCGATCAAGCTCCAGCCCTGGGTCCACAAGGGCAAGGTCAAGCCGCGTCAGGTGACGACGCTCGCGCTCTCCTTCGACCACCGCCTGGTCGACGGCGAGCTCGGCTCCAAGGTGCTCGCCGATGTGGCGGCGATCCTGGAGCAGCCCAAGCGGCTCATCACCTGGGCGTAGGCAG